>NZ_JBLZFZ010000030.1:0-87616 GCF_050753385.1 Pantanalinema rosaneae CENA516 | reverse complement strand
AGATGTGTATAAGAGACAGGTGGGGAGTGGGGAGGTAGGGCAGATGAGAAGTTAGGAGGAGATCTTTTCTGTCTTCCTCATCCTCTTCATCTTTCCCCCCTTCCTTATCTTCCTGATCGTTGACGAAATTCTGCCGGACTCAACCGCATCGGATGCTTTGGATTCCAGATGCCCAGTCCGAGTAGACGAGCCTGTTCCTGGGCATGGGCAAGTCGCTGATCATACTTGCTGTTCGGAGGTTGGGGCACTGCCAGTGCATAGCCCTCGGCGACCAGTTGTTCGTTCAGCAATTTGCCGTTACTCCAGACATAGGCAAGTCGTCTGCCCTGGTCATCTCTGGATGCCGCATCAGACTCTAGCACGATCGGGCGGTTGCCCACCCACTGTTCCAGATGTTGCTTTGCCATTTCTCCCCAGGGAGCCTGGTCAACTTCGGGCGTATCAATACCGACCAACCGCACCCGCTCGGTAATCTCCGGGTAGCCGGAAATGCCCCCAACTTCCAGTTCGCGCCCACTAATAACCTGCCAGACGGGGAGGGTCAGGTTCGTGGCGGCGATCGCAGGTGGGTGAATCAACAGCACCAGCAAAGTAACTAGAAAACCAATGAACGATCGCCCGATCACTTGCTGCCAATGGCTCGATCGGCATGGTACATGGTGCATGGTTCCGGTTTAATCCTCGTCTAGAGGTAGTCCACGTCTGACCTTACCTTTGCCGAAGTATTGCCCAAATTGCAGTTCGTACACCTCATCTTCATCTTGAGTTTCTACTTCCAGGTCAGAGCAGGCATAGCTGACGCACAGCAGGGCATAACCGCGTTTCTGCAAATCTGGAGACAGTCCCATGGCTTCGGGTTGGCGTAGCTGCCCAGACAGTACCCGCACCGCGCAGGCAGTACAGGCTCCATTGCGGCAGGAGAACGGTAGCTCGGCTCCATGATGCTCGGCGGTATGCAGGATATAGCGATCGGGTGGAACTTGCACCGTATGGAAGGTGTCGGTGCGGCGATCGTGGATACGGACGGTATAAAGATCAGTCATGAATTAAATTTACGGGATTTGTTACCAGAATGGGACAAGCTTCTGCTAATATAATCATTCGGTGGCGCAAGTTGAAGCGCTAGTCTCCTGGAGAGATGGCCGAGTGGTTGAAGGCGCAGCACTGGAAATGCTGTTTACTCGTAAGGGTAACGAGGGTTCGAATCCCTCTCTCTCCGTTCTCTAGATTTAAGTTTGTTGAATCTGGTTTTCCTTGGGTCACTGTTTACCCTGGCTCAGGTCGCCTCCAGCGCCAGTTGTTGCGAGACATCGGCAAAGGTCTTAGCGGTAATGCGTTCTTCGGTCAACAGGCGGTTGAGATCGTTAAGCATCGATCGCAAGCCACTGCTTGGTCTTTGGAGAAGCGAGGATAGGTTATCTAACTCTCCTTGCCGGAGGGCTTGGCGCACCAGATCCGTAGTGAATAGAAAATCAAAAATAGCGGCGCGTTTGTATTGTCCATTCAAAGTAGGCACAAGATGTTGAGCCAGGATAGCGTGTAGCGTCTGGGCAAGTCGCAAGCGGATAAAGTCTTGTTCCAGACTGCTATAGAAGCTGAATAATTCCTGCAAGGCGACGATCGCCCGGTCAGCGGCCATGCAGGCTAAAACTAAATTCCCGGATCGGGCGGCTTGTAATGCCAGATCGACAGTGGAGCGATCGCGCAATTGACTGAGCACAATCACATCACTATCTGTCTGCATGGCTCGGTGAATCCCTTGGGTGGTACTGGTCACATGGGTGCCAATCAGCCATTGATCAATCAAGGCTTGATGTTTGGGATAGACATACCCTGCTGTTTCGTCGATCGTCACAATATGCCGGGGCAAAATCTGATTGATGTAGTTCACTAAGGCTGCCAATGTGGTGGTTGTGCCGCTACCACTGGTTCCAGTGACAATGATTAAGCCTTGCGGCTGCTGACAGAGTTGTTTTATGGCTGTAGGAATTCCGAGTTGATCGATCGTGAATAGATCTCGCAACAAAAACCGGACGCTTAGAGCCGCACCATCCAGGGTTAAATAACCTTGGACAGCAACTTTGGCAAAGTGATATTCCACGACGGTACTGACTGCTGTTCCTGCCTGAAGCTGTTGAATTGCCTCGATACTGAATACCTCGTCAGCCCATTGCCAGAAGGTCGCAATATCGGTTTCGGGCAAGGCGATCGCTTGCAGTGTGCCATTAATTCGCCAGTAAGGGACGCGACCGATACGGATATGCAGGTCGGAACAATGATGGGCTTTCGCTGCCTGAAGTAGCTGAGTAAACGTTGAAATGCCCGAACCGGCGGACGGAATGACAGGCATACAGTGCTTCTCCTGAGATGACTCTGGTTCCTCAAGATTCAACCTGGGGTATCTCAGCGCTGGATGGGCGAAACGAAAGGCAATAGCACCAGCCGCTTTTATATGGCTGAATCGTTGTATTGCTATTCTCTCTTCAAGTAATAGTTAAAGTTAGGTTTTGCAACAAAAAATTGCGTTGGCGGCGGTTGCTTGGGTGGGGTAGGCAATCGTGGGGGCATGGCAAAAAATAGCCGCTACCAGGTTGCCTCTGATAGCGGTGGAATTCCAGGGTGGTTAGGGGTTTCCGGGTCAACGGCGAGCCTCAGCGGGGACTGGTTTTGGAGCTTGAGCGGGCGTTACCATCCGTTCAAAACTTAAGGCACTGACTCCTAACGTGACTAATGCAATCCCGAGCCATTGCACCGGTTGGAGGGGACTTCTAATAATCCAAAATGCCAGTAACGCGGTCATCACCGGACCACTGGAGGCAATAATCGAAGCTCGGGCAGCGCCCATGAACCGCACTCCAAAATTATTCGCGAGATAGCCAATCAGAGTTAATACTCCTAACACCACTCCCCCAGTCAGAAAGCCGATCGGTTGCGCTACCTTTGCCCCTAAACTGGGCCCGACTGTTAACAAAGTGATTGAGGACAGGAGAAAGATAGTTGAGAACTGTACCAGGCTGACGGGAACGGGATGCAGTTTCTTAAAGCCCAGTTGCATGAAGATGAGATAGAAGGCGAAGGCAACCCCAGAGGCAACGGCAATCAGCACCCCTCCAGCCGAGGTTAATTTGCTGGGATCGATCCTCGGTAAGGCGGTGAGCACGACCCCGCAGGAAATCACAACCATGACAATCCAGCGTAACGATGTGGGTCGATCGCCGAATAATGCCCAGGCTAACGGGACGGTGATGATGGGGTACATAAACAGAATTGTCACGGCGGGTCCCGGCCCCACATCCCCAATGGCGATATAAATCAGGATTTGGGACAGAAAGAGAAAGAACCCGCTACCAACGACATTGATGATTGGGCGGCGATCGCGGGAGGTGAGAAACTTTTTAATATCTCGCCATAACGGGGGATATAGAAACATGGCAACCGGAATCATTAATGGTAAGACCACTAACATCCGGAGCCACAAAATTAATAACGAATTGCCTACGTTCAGTTGCAGAAAACCACCGACATCGAAGGCGTTAAGTACCCGCGCAGGCTGGAGGGCAAACGCTTTAGTGACGGGATCAAATTTGCCGTTGCCAATAATTTGCACAACGACATTGTGAATCGATAACGCCACGGTAGACAGCAAGACCAACATTAATCCCAACTGAAAGTTAGACGTTTCTTTCTTCTTGGGTAGTGGTAAGGGCGATCCGGGTACGGCTAAAGGAGTTGGTTTAGCGACGGGAGGATGGGAAGTATGATGCCGAGGTGAACCGATCGCTTCCCCGTCCATCACCGGAGTGGCATGACCGTTCTCATGGGCGATCGTGGCATGATTTGCCGTGGGTTGGAGTACCGGAGCCGACGATCGCGCCGCTTCTAGCTGAATCTGTTCTCGCAGCCGAGTTACCAGGGCTTCCAGAATCGCTTCTCCCTGTTGCTCCATGCTGTGCATACGGTTCAACTGTTGGGACAGAGAACTGTGGTAGCTATTCAGTTCTTGCTGAAGCGTTTTAAAGGTGGCGTTAAAGGTGGAATCTAGAGAAGCCAGTAACCGATGGGCATTATCGCTGTAGCCATTGGCTGACCCGGGCAGACTAGGATTGACACTCCCAGCCATAGTGGGTGGCTGATGGGCTGGCATCTGGCGGATTTGCTGAACCATTAAGGCTTGCAAATGATTGGCTAGAGCCACCGCTAACTGTTTTGCCCAGAGTTGTTGTTGCGCCAGTTGCTGTTGTGAAAGGGCTTCAGCCTGTCGGGTTTGTAACCCCTGATGATAGGTCTGGAGTTTTTCAATATCTGCCAGCAGGCGGGACTTTTCTCCCTGAAGGCGTGTGACCTCCTGCGAGAGTTGAGTGACTAATCCTTGATGTAGCCCTCGTAAATCCTGAGTTACGGCTTGCAAGATTTGCTCAACCGTCCGATTATCCCCTTGCCGATTTCCCGGTTGATGATCCATCTGTCCCATGAATGGTTTCCCCTAGTCTGCCAACCTGCCGATGAGTAAATGAATATTTGGTCAGCGTCTATCTCTTAGCATTCCCAAAAAAATTGTTAATCTCATGCTTAGCTTTCTTGAAGCCGCTTCCACGGTACTCTCATTTCCGCAAAATGCGTCTGAATTCGGAAAAAAAATTTAAACAGATCGCGATCGCCGCCTCCACGTCAAGAGGCAATTCCTAACATCAATCCATGCCAGATTGACCGCTTCAAGTTTAATTGAAGCTGAGCAATCATGCAGCGATGACAATGACGATCCGATCCGGAACTCCTATTCGCCAGGATATACCTGATTCCAGAATCATGCTATTTGGAATATTCATATTGTTCTGGGAAACCTGGCAGCGTTGGGTTCCCCAAAAGGGCATCTACGGTGTCACATAAATCGAGTCTGACTTCGTTGGCATCCTTTTAGCCCCCTCAATCCCCTAATTCTGGGGGACTTTGAATCGTATGTGCTATGCACACGCTATGCGAACGGCTCCCCCAGAATTGGGGGTTGGGGGGCGGTTCGTCAGTGCTTTGGCTAGATTAGCAGCTTTAGCCGACAGGGACAGAAACCGATGGTTGACTGGTTTTCGGAAGCCACTGATGGGCGATCGGCATCCGCCAACCGACCCCAAAGGCGCGATCGGTGACTTTGAGGACTGGGGGAGCCTGCCGCCGCTTAAACTCTGCCCGTACCACTAAGCGCACCACCTTATTAACGATCGCCGGATCATGTCCAGCCTCTACGATTTGATCTGGCGTTTGGTGGTTCTGGAGTAGGCGCACCAGAATGTCATCCAGCACTTCATAGGGGGGTAGGGAATCCTGATCCACCTGTCCCGGCTTTAGTTCGGCGCTGGGTGGTTTAGTAATCACATTGCTCGGGATGACTTCTGTTCCGGCTAGAGGCGGAAGTTGAGCGACGTGATCAGCTTGATTCACCTGAGCATTGAGCCAGTGGCAAATCGAATACACACGAGTTTTGGGGACATCGGCAATCACCGCTAAGCCACCGTTCATATCGCCATAGAGGGTGCAGTAGCCGACTGCCATTTCGGATTTGTTGCCGGTTGAGAGCAGGAGGTAGCCAAACTTATTGGCGATCGCCATCAGTAAATTGCCACGAATCCGGGATTGAATATTTTCCTCGGCAATGCCAAATTCGGTTCCGGCAAACATCGCTTCTAACGTGTGGTCATAGCCCTGCATCAGTTCCCCGATCGCCAGGGTTTGGGTCTGGATCCCGAGATTTTCGGCTAATTGCAGCGCATCGTTGACGGAGTGATCGGAACTATACGGAGAAGGCATTAATACGCCTAAGACATTTTCTCGACCGAGGGCAGCCGCCGCGATCGCAGCAACTAAGGCAGAATCAATCCCGCCACTTAAGCCGATCACCGCTTTGGAAAAGCCACATTTCCGGGCATAGTCCTGCACTCCTAAAACCAGGGCTGTCCAGATTTCGGCATCTTCATTGGTTGGTAATGCAGAGATTGGGTTCGGTGGGCAGGCAACTAAATCGTGAGTGGTGCGATCGAATTCCACAAACACTAAATCGGGTTGAAATGCCTGTGCCCGACAGATCAGTTCTCCCTGACGGTTAAATGCCACACTGCAACCATCAAAAATCAGATCGTCATTACTACCAACCTGATTGGCATAGATCACAGGTTGGGTGTAGCGAATGGCTTCATGCCGCAGCATCGCTTCCCGTAGCCGTTGTTTATTCACAGTAAACGGCGAGGCAGACAGGTTCACGGTGAAATCGACCCCTAACTGAGCCAGGTCGGAAATCGGATTAACGGCATAGCTGCGTTTGCCCCAAAATTCCTCATCGTTCCACAGGTCTTCGCAGATCGTTACCCCAATATTGATGCCATCTAGTTGCAGACGATTCGGCTCCTGACCCGACTCGAAGTAGCGATCCTCATCGAACACATCGTAGGTCGGCAATAGCCGCTTATGGAAAATCTGTTGTACCTGACCGTTTAACAGTAACGCCGAACTATTAAATAGCGGCTTACCCCCTGCTAAGGCGGCTTGGGGATGATCAACGACTGTTCCTACTAAGGTGGCTAATTGGGGCGGCAAATCTTTGGCTAACTGAGCCAATGTGGTTGCCATAGCGCGAATAAACCCGGGACGCATCAGCAAATCGCGGGGCGGATAGCCACAGAGCGATAATTCTGGAGTCAGCAACAGTCGTGCGCCCTGGTCTGCGGCGGCTTGGGCGGCGGCTAAAATTTGTTGAGCGTTGCCAGCTAAGTCACCAATGGTCGGGTTCAATTGAGCGATCGCAATTTTCATGAGTCTTCTACGTCAGTAACTAAATAAATACCAGGGGTTTGTCTTTGAAGGGAGCGAAGGCTTCGGCATCAAAGCGATACAAGCTGGCAGGTCGTCCGGCACCACGGGATACTTTAATCCCGGTGTCTTCCAGAAACCCCAGTTTCAGTAAGCGGGAGCGAAAATTAGAATAATCTGAAAATCCGTCTCCTAATACCGTGGTGTAAAGCTGGTATAGATCACTCAGGGTAAATAACTCAGGTAGAACTTCAAACGCGACCGGGCTGTATTCCAGTTTGTTGCGGAGGCGGCGATGCCCATATTCCAAAATCCGATTGTGGTCAAACGCCAACTGAGGCACTTGATCCACGGGATACCAGGCAATGCCACTCACGCCATCGGCAATCAGTTCGGCTTCGGCAAATCGCACTAAGGCAAAGTAGCTGACCGATAGGTACCGCACCCCGTAACTATCAGCCGATTCCCGTGGGTCGCGATCGGGGCCGCCAAAGGTATACAACTGCTCCAGATAGAGATTGCGAACGCGGATCTTTTCCGACAGGATGCGATAGGCGGCATCTTCTAGCGATTCCCCCTGCTGTACCAGTGTGCCTGGAAAGCTCCAGTGTCCCAGAAAGGGATCTTCTTGCCGCATGACTAACAGCACCAGCAAGCGATTCTGTGCCGTGTCTACGGAAAAAATCACGTTATCCACCCCAACCTTGAAGTCGGCGAGCGGCGGCGAAGTTACCGGATCGGCTGTTTTTCTCTGGGATCGTCCTGCCATGCGTACAACTGTTGTTGGTGAATGTAATGTTCGATCGGAGGTGCGATTCCCCTAGTATCTCCATGTTGGCGATAGGCGGTTGACGATGTATCGGGAGCCTGAAGATCCGCGATCGTCAGGTTAGCTCCTTGCTGCCGCAATGTCCTTAATGCCAACTCACTCAAAGGATAGCCTGGACGTGGCACAACCAAAAGTTTGACTTGTTGCAGTAATGTTTCCACCTGATACCACTGGGGCAACTGCTGAAGCAGATCCGACCCAATTACCAGGGTAAAGACCGCATTCGACCACAAGCGACGTGCCGTTTCCACCGTATGTAATGTGCGGGGATGACTGAGTTGAGGATACACATGCACATTTTGCCGGGGCGGATGCAGATCCTCGACTAACAATTGCAGCATCGTCATCCGGTGCTTCAGGGAGGTTTGTTGGGCTTTGAATGGGTTATCCGCTGCCCAAACTGCCACCCAATCATAATGGCGCGACAACCAGTTGAGGATCACTTCATGTCCCGTTGTCGGTGGGTCAGCACTTGTACCAAATAAAGCCACATGGGGTCGGTGATTCATCATTGTCTGGCTGCGCTCACGGTTGATTGCTGATCACTTCACGGGTTATCGCCGCTTTGTTTGTTGAATTAAGGTTTGTAAGTCAGTCGAAAGCTCGATCGGGATTGAAGTCGGTTGCTGCAATTGGCGGATTTCCGGGGGCAAGCTGGCGATCGAATGGGCTGTCCGTTGGGCGATCGTCGCCAGCGATTCGGCAGGCTGGAGTCGCTGACCTTGCTGCATGACTAACTGTAAAAGGGGCTGTTCGGTAGCCGAGCATTGTCCCATCTCTGACATCAGACCCAGGCGATCGCCTGTGACCTGCCCATTTTGAATCTGGCGGAAAATTTGTTTCCGTCCGGGGTAGGTGCTTTTACCCTCAGATTCCTTCATCACCGGGATGCCATCAATTTCCACCAGTTTATACACGCCATTCACTGGAGTCCCAGTCACCAACTGAGTGCCAATCCCATAGCCATCAATGCAAGCTCCGGCCGCTTTTAGTTCGGCAATGCGATACTCATCCAGATCGCCACTGGCAAAAATAGCGACTCCCGGCAACCGTTGTCGCACCTGTTGCGATAGCGTCACCAGATCGCCCGAATCAATTCGCACTCCGCTTAACGTGAGTTCCCCAGCCTGGAGTTTAGCAGCGAGGTGGTCAGCCGCCGCGATCGTGTCGTAGGTATCAATCAGGAGAGGGGCAGCCGGAAAATAGCGGTGAAATGCCGTAAAGGCTTGGGCTTCACTCCCTTCAGTGGCGGCAAGTGCCATGACTAGCGAGTGCGCCATCGTTCCCACGGGCTGCTGATTTAGCCGGAGAGCCGCTAACACGTTTGAGGTGGCATTGAATCCAGCCGCTAATGAGGCTCTCGCTGCCCATAGGGAAGCTTGGGGGCTAAAGGCGCGACGAGTGCCAAATTCCAACAGGGTGGCGTTTACCCCTGCCACATCTCGCAAGCGGGCAGATCGGGTCGCGATCAAGGTTTGATAGTTCAGAGTATTGAGTAAATAGGTTTCCAGCAGTTGGGCTTGCCAGAGGGGAGCTTCCACCCGTAGTAACGGTTCATTGGCAAAAATGGCTGTGCCTTCTGGGACTGCCCAGACATCTCCAGTGAAACGGGTGGTGGCTAGTAGTTGCCAAAATGATTCTGGCGCATTGGCAAAAATTCCAGTTCCTTGCAGCGCCTCGATTTGGGCAGAACTAAACTGAAGGTTTTCCAGGTAATCTAACACTTGCGCCAAGCCCATTGCCACCAGATAGCCATAATCCTGGGGCAGTCGCCGCGCAAAAACTTCAAAGCTGGCTGGCTGTTGTGCCAAATGTTCTCCGGCATAACAGGCAACCATTGTCAGTTGATAGAGATCAGTCAGTAGGCTGTAGTCTGTGGGTTGCAGAGTTAGCTCCTGATCTTCGGTGAGGGCGATCGAGGGTGCGATCGTGTCACCCATAACTCCAGATTCACGGCATCGTTGTGCTAATGCTGGCGAACGGGATAGTTCTGTCACCGCCTGATTCAGGTTTGTTGGGATACTCATACCGTGACCCCTGGTAAGCTATAACACCTTAATTATAGTCAAAAAAACCAAAAATACAAAGCGTGTAATATTAAATTATTGTATTTTACGAGCTTGGATCTAACTGTTCAGCAGGGATATTGTGTGCAAAACAGCCTTGCCTGGAATTCAGCTCTAGAAAATTATGGTAGTTTTCAATAAAATCATTAGCTGTGCTTATCATTTGGCGGTAGAACTTGCCTGGGCTCAATCACCTCCTGGCTAATTGTGGAGAACTATGAAGAATTAGCTGCGATTGTTGCGTAAATTAGCCAATTCTGTGACGTGATCGTTGTAACAAAGTGCCCACGATCGCCCAGATTAGTGGCAAACAGTAACGCTGGATGAAGAATCGTCACTCAGTGCAAATTTGAATCTAAACAATTAAGTCAAACCTAATAAAAACTCGATGGTTTCGGCATAATTGGATTAGGAAGCTCTAGAGTTTTTAGAAGTCGGTTCTAACTGTTAGGTTAGGCGGGCAGAATTAAGTCAAACCACTCGCTATTTGAGGTGAGCATATGAGTATTCCCAAATTCATTGAAAACGCCATTCAATACGTTTCCGAAGCCGTAACTCGGATCTTCGCACCTAATGATGATGCTTACCCCAATATTGGTGTCCAACCCTTTGATGGCGAACCGAACAAGGATGAGAAAACCGCCGATTGGTAGTAGCGAATCATTCCCAAATTGAAATAGATGAGTGTTTAGAGTAGTCAAGTAGATTGTCTCCTGGTTTTTGTGAGTCCAATCAGCAAATGCTGAAAAGTTGGTGGAGCCATAGTCATACTCCACCAGCTTTTTTTCTGAGTCAGCGATCGCGGCACTATCCAATGAATTTGCCTGGATTGATCGCGTAATGCAATGTCTATTTCGACACCAGAAATTTATTTGTTTAAGCTTTTACTTTACCAGGCAAAAATGGCTGGCTTAAAAACTGACAATGCCTGACCATTGGGCTTTTTTCTCCCGGCTACGGCGATAGGAGAAGAAATAGCTGGCATCCTGATACGTGCAGTGAGGCGCGATCGCAATTTGCTCGGGGGTAATGCCTAGTTGTTCCAGTTGCAATACATTGACGCGGCGCACATCTAACCGAACTCGTCCTGGCTCTGGGTCGTCTAACACTGGTGGCTCAGGTAACTGACGGAGCAATTCCAGGGATGCAGCTATGTTGTCAGGATTGACCGGGGCGACAGATGCACCCACCTCCACGGCAACCTCTTCTGAGACTTGATACACATCCCCTGCGATCGCCGGCCCTAACGCAATCCGCAGGTTACTTAATTGACTACCCTGATCCTGGAGTCGCCCGATCGCCTGCGGCACGATTTTTTGAGCCGTCCCTCGCCAGCCCGCATGAACGGCAGCAACCTGTCCGGTAGCAGTGTCCGCGATTAATACTGGCGTACAGTCGGCGGTACAAACCCAAACCGCTTGATCGGTTTGTTCTGTAACCAAGCCATCAGCCGCCGGACGATCGCTCTCGGCAGGTGGCTGTTCAGTGATTTCAGACGGAGTCAGCACCGTGTTGCCATGTACCTGTTTGACCCGATAGGGTTGCGCCAATGGGTGGAGAACTTTGGTCAGTTCTTCCGGCGGTCGTGGAGCAAACTGTTGGGTGAAAAAGCCATGCTGCCAGGGTTGGAGTAGGCTACAGGTGAGATAGGGAAGGTCGTTCCAGGTCTGCCAATGCCAGGTATGCATGAGTGATTGGAAAGTAAGGGTTTACTGTACTCGGTCGCTAAATGGAGGTCGATCGCCTGGGGTAGAAGATAGCTCTGCTCTGTCCTGACGGCCTGAAATGGTTTGGGGCGAGGCAATTGAGGACTTTTCGGCATACCATTGAATGTTAGCGTTGCCGGGTGCGGCTGATCGTCGTGTGCTACTCCACCTTTTATGACTGGATTTAATCAGGAACGGTTTCAGGCAGCCTATCAGATTGTGCAGGCCTGTGCTGGTCAGCCGTTAGTCGCTCAACCCACACTTTACGTGTTTTCTACCCTGCCCTCAACCAATCAAATGGCATGGGAATTGTTGGAGCAAGGGGCAGCGATCGCGACCACGGTGATCGCGTTAGAACAAACGGCAGGACGCGGACAATGGGGACGACAGTGGACATCGGCTCCCGGCGGACTCTATCTTTCGATGATTCTGTCGCCGGATGTTCCTGCCCCCCAAGCGGCTCAATTAACCCTCTGTACTGCCTGGGGCATTGCGGCGACCTTACGAGCACTACCTGCCAAACTGAGTGGCACGACAGACGCGATCGCGATCGGGCTGAAATGGTTGAATGATCTGGTTCTACAGGGGCGCAAACTGGGGGGCATTCTCACAGAAACTCGGCTCCAGCAGGGACGGATTACCAAAGCGGTGGTCGGAGTCGGGATTAATTGGACGAACCCAGTTCCAGAAACCGGCATTAATCTGCAATCGGTGTTAGCTAATTCCCCTATTCCATTGATTGAATCCTTAGAACTGCTGGCAGCGCTGACTGCCTACGGGGTGTTATCGGGGTATGAACGTTGGCAACAGCAAGGGATTGATGCCATCCTGCCGGAATATTTTGAGTTACTGGCACACCGCGATCGCCCGATCGTCATGAACGGACAGTCCGGTAAGATTGTGGGGGTCACAGCGACGGGTGAGTTACGAGTTCAGCTTCCGGCGACTGCCACAGCCAACTCTACATCTCCTCACATAGCGTCTAATTTAGAAGTTCTACTTAAGCCGAGTACAATCAGTCTGGGCTACCCGCTATAGTTCACTACTGATAGAATACTCCTGCTTTTGACTGGAACTTTTTCATCTGTATTCACGACTTAAGCCAGTCAGAGTAACTTGTCCACGATTCAGGAATCTCCCATGACCGGAAACGCGATCGCTCGCATTGTTCAAACCTTGCCCTTCCAGCGTCGTCTTGTAATTCAGGGAATGGGCTGGCTCGGTGGTCTTAGTCTATTGGGCAGTGGCATGGTACTGGCACAAAGTCCCACCCATGAGTTGACCATTGCTGACCCTCCGGCTACCTCCCCGATCGATGTGGCTCCTGCCCCAGACTACATCCCGGCTCCAGCCGCCCCTGAATCGTGGGCTCCGGAACCTGCGATCGCGCCGGAAAGCATTCCAGATTATGCCGATATACCGGCTAGTCCAGTTCCGAGTACGGTGGTGCCTAGTGCTGCCCCTTCAGCCATCATCAATCTTCCAGCTCCCACGATGCCGGAACAGACGGCTGATTACTCTGCTCCCAGTGCGATCGTGTTTAGTGAGCGCTCTACGGGATGTCAGATGACCATCTCTACGGGACAAGCCGTGAGTGGCATCTGTCCACCACCAGTGAGTGCGGCTACTACCAGTCAATGGTCTGGCGGGGCTGAAAGTCGTCAACTTGGGGGCAGTCTATCTCCGGTTTCGGTGGCGACGGTCAGTGCGAGTTCATCGGGATTAGGTGTCGGTGGCGGCACAACAACGGCTTCAGCCCGTGACTACTATCGGCGTACCCTACGTCCTCCAGCGCAGTTGGGCAATGGCAATGTCCGGCTGGTGTTTCCGCTCGCCATTCCAGCCGCGATTTCCTCAGCCTTCGGGTGGCGGGTGCATCCCATTAGCGGTGATCAGCGGTTACATACGGGAACGGATCTGGCAGCCCCGATGGGAACGCCGGTGTTAGCCGCCTATGCTGGACAAGTAGCGATCGCGGACTTCCTGGGGGGCTACGGGTTAACCGTGGCGCTGGAACACAACAAAGGGACTCAGCAAACTCTGTATGCTCACCTGTCGGAAATCTTCGTCAAGCCAGGGGAGATGGTGAAACAAGGTGAGGTGATCGGACGGGTGGGGAGTACGGGCAACTCTACCGGCCCACACCTGCACTTTGAATTCCGCCAACTGACTGCCGATGGTTGGGTGGCACTGGATGCGGGCGCTCAGTTGGAGTATGCGATGGCGCAACTGGTCAAAGCCATGCAGGTTGCCCAAACCCAGTCGAGCCAGAGTAAGCCGAAGAGCTAAGGCAGAAATGGGGTCGGTGAGGGAGATGAGGCAGATGGGGAGCAGAGGTTATAAGTAACCATGCTCTGCCAGAAAGGTGTTGGTTAATGGGGTATCTGTGGGATAGGAGCGATCGTCCTCAACCTGTCCCACTCGCAGGAATTTCTCGACATACTTGCCTAAAATGTCGCCTTCCAGGTTGACTGGACTACCGGGATGTAAGTGTTTCAGGTTGGTTTCGGAGTAGGTATGGGGAATGACTGCCACCATAAACCAGGTGCCTTCAGGGTCGCAGTCTGCCACCGTTAGGCTGACCCCATTCACGGCAATACTGCCCTTAGAAATCACATAGCGGGCGACCCGAGGTGAAGTAGTAAAGGTCATTTCCCATGAGGTGGCGGTTTGTACGCTAGCCTGGAGATAGCCGATGCCATCCACATGTCCAGTGACAAAATGACCTCCTAATTTGCTACCCACCCGGAGCGAAGTCTCCAGATTCACCCAGGCGTTGTCGCTCTGTCCCAACGTGGAGCGATCGCGGGTTTCGGGGGATGCCACCGCCACGAATCCCTGCGCTAAAATCTGCACTACCGTTAAACACACGCCATCGACGGCAACACTGTCTCCGATCGCCAGATCGGGCATGACCCATTTGGCACTTTCGGGTGTACAGGTGATTTTAAGTTGATCAGTACCAAGGGATTGTAAAGTTCCTAATCCCTGAATTAACCCAGTAAACATGGTTTCGTGAAGTTATCGAAGTCTACTTTACATTGTCAAATTTGCAGAATGATCATTTAGGATCAGGGCATAAATCAGGGCATACTAGGACTCAACCCCACTCTGAAATATGTTCTGGCTCATCTGGGTTCCGGCTAGGGTTCTTGGGGAGTTAGCCTCGATCGCCCTGATCCGTTGATCCTGACCCTGGAATCAGGTACTTAACTAGAGGCAGGAGTTGGGGATGACCCAGACCAGGAAGTACACATGTATTATAATGATTCGCCTGATCCAGTTGTCCTAAGTTTAATGGTTCCCGCTGCAAGGTATTCTAGAGGCTAAGACGATGATTGAAATGAAAGTCGCTGGAATTGCATTGGATGCCGTCACGCGCAGTCCGATCGTGCTCCTGAGAGATTTCACCGACCGACGAGCATTGCCAATTTATATTGGGCAAGACCAGGCAAAGGCGATTATCAACGCGATCGAAAATCAGGCTCCTCCTCGTCCCCTGACCCATGATCTGCTCGTCAACATGCTGGAGTCATGGAACCTGACTTTAGAACGAGTAGTAATTCATTCTTTGCAAGATAATACGTTTTATGCCTCGTTGATTGTGGCGCAGGGGGAAACCAAACGCGAAATAGATGCCCGCCCCAGCGATGCGATCGCTCTGGCATTGCGGACGAATAGCCCCATCTGGGTGATGGAAGAAGTGATTGCCGATGCGTCCATTCCCGTCGATCGGGATGCGGATGAAGCTGAACGCAAAGCCTTCCGGGATTTCATTTCTAACCTGAGTCCAGAGGATTTTAGTCAACGGGGTCGCTTTAGTAGCGGAGAAGCCCAGTCGTAATCAGTCGCCTTACGATCGACTGAAGACGGCTATCCTATGCAATATCGACGGTTTGGCAAAACGAATCTTCCCCTGTCTGTGTTCTCCCTGGGAACCATGCGCTGTCTCATGTCGGCAGAAGTTGCCTATGAGACGGTAGTAGCGGCGATCGAGCGCGGAATTAATCATCTAGAGACAGCACGCGGGTACGGTAACAGTGAATTGTATTTGGGAGCGGCACTCCAAGCTGGATTACCCCAACCGCGATCGCACCTCTACATCACGACAAAACTGCCGCCGATGGCAGATGCCAGCCAGATGGATTGTGCCATTGACGAATCCTTGACCCGACTCGGACTGGATTATGTTGATGCCCTTGCGATTCATGGGATTAATACCTGGGAACATCTCGATTGGATTAGGTCTGAACAAGGTTGTATGGCGGCAGTCCGCCGAGCGATCGCGGATGGACGAGTCCGCCATGTCGGTTTTTCGACCCACGGTTTTTTAGAGCTAATTCTGGCCACGATCGCCACTGAACAATTTGAATTTATTAACCTGCACTACTATTACTTCTTCCAGCGTCATGCCCCAGCCGTGGCTCTAGCTCACGAAAAGGATATGGGCGTATTTATTATTTCCCCGGCGGATAAAGGCGGTATGCTCTATACTCCCTCCGCGACTCTGGAGACGCTCTGCCATCCTGTATCCCCCCTAGACCTGAATGCCCGCTGGTTACTCAGCGACCCTCGGATTACGACGCTGAGTGTGGGGGCAGCAACTCCTGCCGAACTCGAACGTCCTTTAGCAATAGCCGATCGCACCGAACCATTATCCTCTGATGAAGTGGCTATTTTCGATCGCCTGCAAACCCATTTCCAACAAATGCTGGCAACCGATCGCTGTAGTCAGTGCTATGACTGTCTGCCCTGTCCAGAATCGATTCAGATTCCCGAGGTATTGCGACTAAGGAATCTAGCGATCACCTATGAGATGACCTCATTTGGGCAATATCGTTATCGGATGTTTGAGAATGCCGGACATTGGTTTCCTGGCAATAAAGCCAATCGCTGTACTGACTGTGGCGATTGTCTGCCGCGCTGCCCAGAATCCCTAGACATTCCAACCTTGCTGCGAGATGCCCACGACCGGCTGAACGGTCAACCGGGACGGCGGTTATGGGGATGATCTGGAGGCAGATGTCTTTTCTGCTAACGATCGCGCTAGGCTAAATAGTGCATTTTTACTGATCGATTAACGTCATGCGAGCCAGAATTGAGCAGCAAATCCTGTTCCTTCACCAGGACGATGTCCCCCCCTACAAAAAAACTGGTTCAGTGGTGCGGAACAGCTATTTCTGGGCACTCCGGTCGATCGCGGCGCAAGCGTATCGATCGCGCGATTGGGAATACGACGCTGATGTCTGGTTGGCACTGCAACGGATGCTGCTGTCATTCATGGAATCCGGTTACTTAGGGATTCGTGAAACTCAATTAGAGTTTGCACCCGACCAGGAGATTCCCGCCGTCCTCAAGCCCGTCGCCACCTGGGAGTAGTTGACCTGAAACCCTGAAGCCACTGAACTGGGGTGCTAGGATTCGAACCTAGGAATGGCGGGACCAAAACCCGCTGCCTTACCACTTGGCGACACCCCATCGTGCTGGCATAAATCACCTGAGAATTCCCACAGCAACAAAGCCTATTACCATTCAGGAATAGCTAACGTCTGGTGATTTAACTGGGGTGCTAGGATTCGAACCTAGGAATGGCGGGACCAAAACCCGCTGCCTTACCACTTGGCGACACCCCATCGCGTTTGCCTCACCTATCTTAACAGTTAGATAGGGAAACGTGTCAAGTTTTCTGCGGCGAGGAAGATAGAATTTTTATGGAAAAATTTAATATCCGCCAAAACAGGTTAATTCTGGAGGTTCCCATTGCGCTGGATGCGTTGAATCGATCGCGGGAATAGGGCAATTAGTATCACAGGCGACAGTTCTTAGCCTCCCTCGCCCTCTATTCATTGAGTGGAGTTGCTGTTGGTAAGATCCTAGTGCGATCGACCGGGAGCGATCGCTGCCAATTTTGTAAACTTCCAGGGCGTTGCTGAATACAGATATGAATTCTAGGCATTTAGATCCCTACACAGCCCCCTAAATCCCCCAATGCTGGAGGACTTTGAAGGATGGGTTCCCCCCAGAATTGGGGGGCTAGGGGGGCAAATCATCTTTGCATTCAGCAACGCCAATTCCAGAACACCTCGTTTGGGCTGAATCACTGTGCAATTCAACGATTACGATCCAGGGGACTTCTATGACGAACTATTTGAGACAAAGGGGCAACCTCGTCCAGAAGCGATTCCTTTGATCGATCGCATTAATTCGTTGCCACTGCCAGAAATTCAGCGTCGTCAACAGGCGGCTGAAATTGCCCTGTTTAAATTGGGCGTTACTTTCAATGTCTATGGCGATGGTCAGGGCACCGAGCGGATCATGCCGTTCGATATCATTCCCCGCGTTGTCTCAATGGCGGACTGGCAGATATTGGAAGCGGGTCTGAAGCAACGAATTTATGCGCTCAACCAGTTCTTAGCTGATATCTATGGGGAGCAGAAAATCCTCAAGGATAGTGTAATTCCAGCGGAATTGATTCATTCCGCGTCAGGCTTCCTTAAGCAATGTGTCGGCTTAAAACCACCCGAAGGCATCTGGTGCCACATTACTGGAACGGATTTGGTGCGCGATCGGGACGGGCGCTGGTACGTTCTGGAGGACAACCTCCGCTGTCCTTCAGGGGTATCCTATGTCTTGGAAAATCGCCGGGTAATGAAAACGACGTTTCCCCTGGTATTTAACAATCTCCAGATTCAGCCCGTCGAGGAATATCCTAGTTACCTACTCGAAACGCTCTTAAATCTTGCCCCGCCGCATTTGCCCGATCCCACGGTGGTTGTCCTCACACCAGGCATCTACAACTCTGCCTACTTTGAGCATTCCTTCCTGGCGCAACAAATGGGGGTGGAGCTAGTCGAAGGGCGGGATTTAGTGGTGGCAGATGGCTACTTGCAAATGCGAACCACTAAGGGATTAAAGCGAGTTGATGTGATTTATCGTCGGATTGATGATGAATTTATCGATCCGTTGGCGTTTCGCCCTGAATCGCTCTTGGGAATCCCTGGGCTGATGGAGGTGTATCAGGCGGGACGTTTGGCGATCGCGAATGCTCTAGGAACCGGGGTGGCAGACGATAAAGTGATTTATGCCTACGTGCCCCAAATTATCCGCTATTACCTGAATGAAGACCCAATTCTCTGTAATGTGCCAACCTATTTATGTTGGGAGCCGCAACAGCAAAATCATGTGCTGGCAAACCTGGATAAATTAGTCGTCAAAGCTGCCGATGAATCCGGGGGGTATGGCATGTTAGTTGGACCCCATGCCACCCAGGAGCAGCGCGACGAATTTGCCGACAAAATTAAAGCCCATCCCCGTAAATATATTGCTCAACCGACGCTCTGCCTTTCCCGTGTACCGACGCTATTAAATGACCACTTTGAAGGCTGCCATGTCGATCTGCGTCCCTATATCCTTTACGGCAAACAGATCTATGTCAATCCCGGTGGCTTAACTCGCGTTGCCCTCAAACGAGGTTCTTTAGTCGTCAACTCCTCCCAGGGCGGCGGTAGTAAAGATACCTGGGTCGTCTGCAAATAACCCCTCCTACTTCCCTATCCCCTCATCCTCCCCATCTGCTTTATGCTCAGTCGCGTTGCTGATTCCATCTACTGGCTCAATCGCTATGTTGAACGGGCGGAAAATGTTGCCCGCTTCGTGGAAGTGAATATTAACCTGTTATTAGATTCTCCCGCCGGGACGGCGCAACAGTGGGAGCCGCTAATTCTGACCAGTGGTGATTTACCGTTGTTTCAGAAACGCTACGGTGATGCCAGTGCCGAAAACGTGGTGCAATTTCTTACCTTTGATAAGGATTACCCCAACTCGATCCTGTCTTGCCTCCGGGCAGCGCGGGAAAATGCCCGATCGGTACGGGAAATTATCTCCTCGGAAATGTGGCAGCAGGTGAATTCCTTTTACCTGATGGTGACGGAAGCGGCGGAATCGCAATCGTTGAGTGACTTGGGGACAGTCGTCAAATTTTTTGATGACGTGAAGCAAGCCAGCCATTTGTTCGCTGGATTGATGGATGCCACCATGACCCACAATGAAGGCTGGCACTTTGGTCAAATTGGGCGGTTGATTGAACGGGCGGATAAAACGGCGCGGATTCTGGATGTGAAATACTTTATTCTGCTGCCATCAGTCAAAGACATTGGCGGCACGTTAGACCAACTACAATGGATGGCACTGCTTAAGTCTGCCAGTGCTTACGAGATGTATCGTAAACGGGGGCTACACCGGATTGAGCCAACCGAAATTGCAGAATTTCTCATTCTGGATCAAGAATTTCCCCGATCGGTTCGTTCCTGCATCACTCGGGCTGAGCAATCCCTGCACCACATTACGGATACTCCGGTGGGCACCTGGCGGACTCCAATCGAACGAGTTTTAGGGCGACTGCGAACGGATCTGGATTACCTGACGATCGACGATATTGTCCAAACTGGGCTGCATGAATTCTTGGATAACTTGCAATCTCGGATGAATGATGTGGGGGAAAAAATCTTTGAAACTTTCTTTGCCTTGGAACCCTTAAGTTAGGACAATAGATCCCCGTTGTGCTGTATCAGATTAGTCATACAACTCATTACGCCTACGACCAACCCGTTACCCTGCAACCCCATATCATCCGGCTACGTCCCCGGAGTGACCACACACAAGCTTTAAAGCAGTTCTCCCTGCAAGTTTCCCCCATCCCCAAGCAGGAGTCAGCGATCGTCGATCTAGATGGCAATCCGTTGATCAAAGTCTGGTTCGATCGTGAACCGACCACCTCCCTGACGATCCAAACCCTATTGCAGGTGGAAACCTATCAAGAGAATCCGTTTATCTATTTAATCGAACCCTGGGCAGCCCAATTACCGATCGATTATCCAGCGTCACTATTAGGACAGTTACAGCCTTACCTAATGGGCTCACAACTGGCTTACACGGGGAGCGGATTAGATCCGATCGCGCAGCAACTTGCCCAGGAGATTCTGTATCAGGTGGATGGCAATACTATCCGCTTTTTGAGCGAACTGAACCAGTTAATCTATACATCCTGTACTCAGGAAGTGCGGGATAATGGGCATCCCCATCCACCCAGCATCACCTGGACTCAGAAGCAAGGTTCCTGCCGGGACTATACCGTACTGTTTATGGAGGTTTGTCGGGCTGTGGGGATTCCGGCGCGATTTGTCAGTGGTTATCAAGAAGGAGATATAGATACTACCGATCGTCATCTCCATGCCTGGGCAGAGGTTTACCTGCCGGGGGCGGGCTGGCGCGGCTACGATCCTACGCATGGATTAGCCGTTGCCGATCGCCATATTGCGTTGGTTGCCAGTGCCCTTTCCCGGTATGCGGCTCCCGTAGTCGGTGCCTATAGTCCGTCTGGCGTTCAGTCTGTCATGACCTATAACCTCTTACTCCAGCGATTCTAGTCTCTATTAAAGTGGCGCTGCCCTAAGTTAGAGTAGCGCCAGTCTAGCAATTAAAGGAGGTGTATTTTACACACCCCTATGTTATAAGCAATATTTAAGCAATTAGTTGTAGCGTCTCTTACGCCGCGCCACGATCGCTTTGCGCTTGCGCTTTTCCAGTGGGGTTTCAAAATGCCGATGGGATCTGAGATCTGCTAAAATTCCTGCCTTAGATACCTGGCGCTTGAAACGCCGCAGGGCAGAATCAATTCCTTCGTTTTCGCCAAGAACTACCTGGGTCATTCCTACTACTCTCTCCGAGAAGACTGTTTAGTAATTGTGTTAGGACAATTGTTCAAAAAAATGCCGTCCAAACAGAGCGCCGACAGACTACTCAGGGACGATATCTGCACATTAGCATAAAATCTGTTAGTATAAACCGGTCTTTCCGGTCTTCCTTACCAGAATTTTATCGCCCTCGGCTCTACCAACCCTGATCCTTACCACTGGTTGATTAAGGCAAGATCCATTGTACTGAAATTGGTACTCAACGCTACATTTAGATGTTCCATTGCCTGGACTAACCATAATACCGCATCTCGACGGCTGGACTCATAGTGACTAAACAAAATCGAAAAGCGTTTTTCCAAATAGGGTTTAACCTTACGGCAAATCAGCACAATTTTTAGCAATAGTCCGGTTGCCCAAATTGGACCGATATTAGACACCAGATCAATAAATACAAAGTGTTCTGGTTTATGGGAACTTTCAACTACCAGGAAATTGAGTAACTGACTACAGGTTCTAACTAACAAAAAGTCATTCAGTTTCTGTGAATTGTTCTCTGGTAGCGTATTCTTAAGCTGCGTATACAGTTGGTTATTGAACTGCCGCTTGCCATACTCTGGATCAACGGAAGCCGTAATGTACTGATAAAGGCTATCTTTAAACGCCCCAAAGGAAGAAACCTGGTTGGTATGCGAGGTAAAGCGCTGTGCTAGATCGCGATAGGAACAGGAACCTTGCGATCGTCCGACATAATGTTTTAATGCCCCACATAGTTCGCGATCGCTTAACAAGGTCGGATTCTTAATCGGTTGCAGAACCCGGTTTGCAGCTTCGGGAGAATTATGGCGAACAATTTGCGATCGGCGCACTTGATAGGTGACATATTGAGATAAATCAATCTCATACCGTCGCTGGGCTTTGAACTTCAATTCTTGAATGGTTTGTTGCTGTTCGTAGGTACTGCCCTCTGCCAACAAGCAATGTTCATATAAATAGGGATAGCGCCGGATTAACCCTCCCAACGGTTCGCTGCCGCTAAAATTACCTTCAGCACTTTGACCAATCACCTGAGCCAGCCGTCGCAACGTCAGGTATTGTTCGCTATCTACAAAGGTTTTTACCTGTTCTCGCAGGCGGCGTACTGATCGCGAACGAGAAATTTCAAACACATGCCGTGAGGGTGCCGCTTCAAAAACCGAGATCAGTTCAGGAATATGGGCTTGAAACTGTGGGCGGGTTTGCCAACGGTTAATCAAGATATGGCAGCAACGGTTCAGAACATAGCGAAATTCTTGGTCTGCCAGTTTAGATGCGGCAATTTTGTCGAGCGCTCTGGCAATTTCGGCATCTGGGTAACCAACCCCATCAACGAATAATGCTCGAAAACGCTGAACTAATTGACTGGGCAATTCAGTCTGAACCAGGTTCAGCAAATGATCATATAGCTGTTGCTCTTCCTGCTCAAGTGGTCTAGTGGTATGGGCTATCCAGGTACTCACAGTAATTAAAACCCCCAAGCCAGGGACTAGGGTCGAATTTGCCTATGGCGGAAATTTTAGATAGTATTTGGCTCTAACTTTAGAGGGTAGCTGCCCGGTTATGCAAGCAATGGTAGAGATTTCTCTCCTAACTTCGATGCAAAAATTGCCTCCGAAGTTCCGCTTGCCGATAGATATCCCGATCGTATTAGGTAATAATCCATACCTAAGTGACCTGGATCACTGAGTCGTAGGAATAACGATCATCAATAGATTAACCATTCATTAGACTACGCTCAGAGGTTGCTTACCTATATTAGCCCTCAGGCAGATGTGGGGTATGACCCTCTGTTAGAAAAAACACAATATATACAAAACTCCTCCCATTGCTTAATCAGGACTTCATACGCTGAAGGGGAGGTTCCGGAAAAAACTCCTTTAATAGCAAAACACCCTCAGTCTACTAGAGACGGAGAGTGCAAGAGATAGCTAAAGAGGGGAGTGATTAGGATTCGCTACCTGTGCCAGATTGGGTGTCGGTGGTGCCATTCTCTGGTGTAGATGGCGTTGTTTCCGCATCATCATTGGTCGGGCTGGTAATAGTTCCCTGCGGTTGGGCGGCTGGAGCTTGGGGAGCCGGAGCCTGAGAACTGGGAGCCGATTGGGTCGCCGGTGGTACGGTAATGTTCACGTTGGGGTTAGGAGCCGGACTTTGGGGCACAGGAACCAGCCGATCGCGTTCAATAATCCGTTCTCTAATTTGGGGTTGTTGCTGTTGTTGAGTGGTGTTCGGTGAGGTTCTGGGAATCACGATCGGGGGAGTAGAGGGAGCGGTGCGATCGCGTTGGTTCAGCAGAAAAACTGCCCCGGCGGTCGCCGCCACTAAAGCGGTTAGCAGAATGCCGAGCAATAATCCCCGACCAGCATTTTCGTTATCCCGAGCTTCCAGGTCGCGATCGTACTGTCGTTCATAATCTCGACCCCGTACATAACCCTTATCCCGACCTTGAACGTAGCCATTGTGGTAAGCTGCCTGTCTGGAAGCTGCTTCCCGATGGCTAGGAACTTCGTTAGTTCCTGTTACTTGTCCAGGCAAAGGTCTGCCAGGTTCACGGTTATAGTCGCGCTCGTTAATATTTGCCATTTTTCAAATCCAGAACTCGTCAAGAAATTCATTGAAACTATTTAGATAAACTGGCATAAAACTCAATGCCAGATAGTCTAGAAAATTAGATGCACTAAGACTTAGATGCACTGTTTTAGAGATGCTTCCAGACTAATCTCTGAAATTTAACTTTTCGCTCTATCTGGAGAAAGGATAGATCCTCCATCAAAGGATTGATCCTCTATCAAGGCTTGATTTAGCTATCGCTATTTTTAGATTGGATAGAAAACTTTAAAGCGAATTAGTGCTAAGAAAAATTAGACCAAATTTATCTGGTTTGAATTAAAAGTCGTTATCAATAATATGTGAATCGCTGTTTAACTTATTTCTAATGACAGATGACGAACAGTAAATGAATCGTCCTTAAGTATGATGTGAATTTGATTATTGTCATAAAAAATAGCTTTAGCGTAGCCTATAATGATCGCATATTTTATGAAGCGGAAAGGTAAAGGTGTTCTCGCATTATTAAAAGAGACATTTAATGAGTGGAATGAAGATAAAGCTTCTCTGTGGGCAGCCGCATTGGCTTACTATACAGTCTTTTCCCTGGCACCATTGTTGCTGATTGCGATCGCGATCGCGGGAGCAGTGTTTGGTGAAGAAGCGGCGCGGGGCGAAATTATTGGGCAGATCCAGGGATTAGTCGGTCGGGAGGGGGCAGAGATCATCCAAACTATGCTGCAAAACACCCAAAAACCGGGTTCTGGAGGAACACTGGCAACGATTTTGGGGATTGGTGCCCTATTCTTTGGAGCTACAGGCGTATTTGGACAATTACAGGATGCGCTCAATACAATTTGGGAAGTTAAACCAAAGCCAGGAGCCGCTGTCAAAAGCTTTCTGCAATCCCGGTTTTTATCGTTTGCAATGGTGCTGGTACTGGGATTTTTACTATTAGTCTCCCTGGTGTTATCCGCCGCCTTAGCCGCTATGGGTAACTTCTTTGGTAGCTTGATTCCGGGTTATGTGATTTTTGGGGAAATCCTAAACTTTGCCATTTCCTTTGGTTTCATCACCTTACTGTTTGCAGCAATCTATAAATTCTTACCCGATGTTCAGGCTCGCTGGAAAGATTTGTGGGTAGGAGCGGCATTTACAGCGTTGTTATTTAATATTGGTAAATTTCTGATTGGTTTGTATTTAGGAAATAGTGGCATCAATTCCACTTATGGAGCGGCGGGCTCTTTAGTGATCGTATTGATTTGGGTATTCTATTCCGCCCAAATCATTTTGTTTGGCGCAGAATTCACGCAAATTTATGCCAAATACTACGGGGAGAGTATCGAACCCAGTAAACATGCTGTGCGATTGCCGAAAGCCAGAGCGGATCAAGAGACTGACCCAACCAGCGATCGCCCGGTGTCCCCTCATGCCAGCCGCCAACGCCGCGATCGCCAGTCCCAGGAGGTTTGGCAGACGATCGCAGGCTTAACCCGCCGATTCGGACGCAGTTCTCAGCGCTCCCGTCGCCAGAGACGGCGTTAATGGTCAGAATTCCTACTTCTTAGCTTTGAAATAGGTTTTATAGAGTTGATGGGCGATCGGAACCGCTGATTCAGCGCCATACCCCCCATTCTCGACGACCACAGCGACGGCAATCTCCGGTTTATCGACCGGGCCAAATCCGGCATATAGTGCATTATCCCGTTGACCTAAGACTTCAGCCGTTCCGGTTTTTCCGGCGGTTAATGGGATGGAGCCATCACTCAGTTGCCGAGCGGTGCCCTCCCGTACAACGGCAGCTAATCCCGCCCGCACGACGGCTAGGACATCCGGATTCAACCCAATTTTTTCAGGTTTCTTGGCAGCCGTGTTGGTTTGACTGGTCATCAAATGGGGTTTGACGCGCCAGCCGCCATTGGCGATCGCAGAGTACACTACTGCTAATTCCAGGGGGGTTGTTTGCACAAGTCCCTGCCCGATCGACATACTGACCGTATCGCCTCCATACCATTGTTCTTTAAATAGCTGTTCTTTCTCAGCCGGTGTAGGCACCATCCCATGACTACCGCCATCTAACTTCAAGTCGGTCAAGCTCCCGATCCCCAGTTTGCGAGACCATTTAGAGATCTCTTCGGGGCCTGTGGTTAACCCAACCTGATAGAAGAACGTATTGCTACTAAATGCCAGGGCATCGCGGAAGCCAATGACTCCATACCCACTCCCGCCATGTTCATGGAATAGATGACCCCCCAAGTTAATGTAGGCGGCGGTTCCTACCAGAGAGTCGGGAGAAAACTTGCCTGACTGCATTCCCGCGATCGCTGTGACGACCTTAAAGGTGCTGCCGGGGGGATAGCCCTGTAAGGCTCGATTGAGAAAGGGATTTTCGGCGCTTTGTAACTGCTGCCATTCGGCGCTAGAAATATTCCGGGTGAACAGATTGGGATCAAAGGTGGGGCCGCTAGCCAGGGCAAGAATGCCACCTGTTTTCACATTCATCACCACGACGGCTCCCCGCCGGTTTGCCAGGGCACGTTCTGCGGTTTTCTGTAGCTCCAGGTCAAGGGTCAGTTGAACGGGATTGCCCGATTGAGCGGGACGTTTGCCCAGGATTTTGATCTCCTGTCCCGTGGCATCTACCTCAACCAACTGCCCACCCCAAACGCCCTGAAGCTCTGAGTTGGCTAACCGCTCGATGCCCATTTGTCCAACGATCATGCCGGGGGGGTAATCGGGGTTTGCCTTCAGGTCGGTCGGGGTGGCTTCGCTGATATAACCCAAAACGTGAGCTGCCAAATTCTTTTCGGGATAATAGCGGCTGGACTCTGCCCGAATTTCTACGCCAGGGAACTGCTCAGACTTTTCTGCTAAGGCAATAAAAGCGTCACGGCTGAGGTTACGGCTAATCCGAACTGGCATAGCAGAGCGATAGCCGCTTTGTTTCAGTTTTGCCAGGATGTCTGCGGCTGGAATTTTGAGGATGCTGGCTAACCTGGGGACAGTCTGTTGCCACTCCTGTTCAGATTGTTCGCGGGCACGCAGATAGACCGATCGAGACAGGCGATTTGCAGCTAAGAGTTGGCCTTTGCGATCGACAATATTGCCCCGATCAGCAACGATCGGGATCAAAGCAATCCGATTTTGTTCTGCCCGATGGCGGTGATATTCACCCTGTACAAGTTGCAATTGCACTAAGCGGAGACCACAAGCACTCAAAAGGGCGGTTGCTGTGATCAGTAGAGCCAACGATCGTCGGGATCGCTGGGTCAGCGTTACGTTAATTAATCGACTTCTGGAGACAGATATGCCATTCGCCATCGTTGCTCACTTCCAAGGGCAGAAATGTTAGGGGACAGAAAGGAACTATTACAGAGGTCAGGTGATCGGGCTACTGTTATTCTCTCGTGCGCGATCGACAGGGTGAACGAAAGAGCTTCTACAACCTTAATCAGACCTTTGCAGAAAGGTCTAGAGGTAGATATATTTCAAAATCTATATCAACGGCATAGAACAACATCAATAGGCTTGGCTTTGCAGAGCGCTGCAACTCTACTAATATCTTGTAAGAGCTCACAAATAAGCGTTCATCTGAATACTATTCTGGGTACTCTTTATAAAGTTCTCAAACACAAGAGCCGTTCCGGAGGACTGTCGATAGGATTTCGGGTAAGTATAATGGCAGACTGAGGACGAATCTGCGCTGGATGGGTGACATTGCCGATAGATTCTGTCCAAATCATGCTTGCACACTTACGGCTGAGTCGTTGACAGGCTATGCTGAATGCTCTGCTGCTTGAGAAATATCCTCGACGTTGAGACTTAGATCACACATGGACTCTACGATTTCCACGATTAAGGTCATTCAACCCTCTGGGATCTTGAATGGCCCACAAGCGAATCAACTACGTCATGACATTCATGAGAGTCTCGAAGCTGGAGCTAGGGGGGTTCTGGTTGATCTTCAGAATGTTACGTTTATTGATAGCTCTGGGTTAGGCGGGCTTGTCTTAGCGTTTAAGTCAGCTCGGGGAACTGGTCGTAAGGTGTTTTTCTGCTCCGTGGGAGAACAAGCCAGGATGTTGTTTGAAATTACTGGCATGGATCAGGTATTTCAAATTTACCCTGACCAAAGAGAATTTGATCGAGTATTGCAGGAAACACCGGAATTAATTTAGTCCTTGAGGGTGAACTGTCTAAGTCATTGAGTTAGACAGGGTTCGTATGGGTATGCATCTACCTCTATCGAGATAGCCGAGCCAGGAGCGATCGATCCAGTTTGTGGCGAGCCATCCTGGGTACTCGTGTTACTGCCTAGCTAAACTGAATCTGTAACAACGATAGATCGTCTTCAAACGCCTCTTTGGAGTTGAGGGACTTGACATAATCCAAAATATAATTTAGCCCATGCTGATGAATGGTGTCTCGGTGTTTGGCAAGGAGTTGGATAAAGGCATCTAGCCCCCATACCTCCCCATCCGTTTGATGAATTTCGTACACCCCATCGCTAAAGATATACAATGTGCTGCGATCCTCGATCGTGCAGCGTTGATTGACAAACTTTGTATCCGGCATCATCCCAATCGGTAAACTGACCGTTTTCAATTGGCTGATTTGCAGTGTTTGATCGGCAGTTTCACTAATCAGAACCGCCGGTGGATGTCCGGCACTGGAATAGATCAATTGCCGTCTTGCCTGGTTATAAACGCCATACCAAATGGTGAAATACTTATCATTCTGGTAATCCATCTGGAAAGCTTCATTGAGGGCAGTCAGGACATGGCTAGGCTGGTAGAAATTCACGCCATCCATGGACTGGGAGCGCAGTAGATTCAACACTGAAATTGACGGTAACGCGGCTCCTAATCCATGTCCAGAAACATCGAGCAGATAGATCGCTAAGTAGTCAGGATCAAGCCAATAATAATCAAAGCAATCGCCGCCTAAATGCCGCGAGGGCACAAAGCGAGTATCAATCTTAATTTTGCGATCGAAGGGGAGGGGCAGCAGCGATCGTACATACTCTGCCGCCTCCGCTAATTCTGACTCCAAGATGCGTTTTTGATCCTGAAGATCCTGATAGACCCGATGCAGCCGTAGTCCTGCGCGTACCCTGGCTTTGAGTTCGCTACTCTCAACCGGTTTGGAGAGAAAATCATCCGCACCACTATCTAATCCCTGTACCCGGTCTTCGACCCCATCCCGAGCGGTCAATAGGATAAAGAAAATGGTGGCTAACTCTGGTTCACCTTTGATATAGCGACAGACCTCAATGCCATCCATCCGGGGCATCATCCAGTCGCAAATAATCAGAGCGGGACGTAATTGTTGGGCTTGTTTGACCCCTTCAACCCCGTCATTAGCGGTAACAACTTCGTATCCCTGTTCCTCCAACATTTTCTTTAACACTAAGCGAGCAGTTAGGTCGTCATCAATTACCAGAATTTTGGAAGGAGCGTTCGACATAGAAGCAGGAATACGGTAAAAAGTGTCCTAGAGTTAGGAACTAGCTAAAAAAAGTGCGACAATTCAGTTTATAGAACTTCTGTATATCCGATGAATATCGACTTCAATCATAAAGTTCAATTCGCTTAAACGCCTTTTTCAAGAGTTCTTAGAAATGGGATCAATTTGAGTAAACGACTATACACTATTTTCAGGGTTAAGCGCGGGGATCTTGAGCCATTGCAACCACTCTATAAATCTTCCCTTCAAGTAAATACCGACCTGAATACCCTTGCTCAAGTGCTGGAGTGGTTCGATCAGTTGAATGGACCACCCATTCCTTACCATGCCTGGTTGGAGTGCCAACTGGCTTTGGCGGAAGGATTTACGAATGCAGTACGCCATGCTCATAAAGGCTTGCCAATAGATGTTCCCATTGAGATGGAGGTCAAGGTCTATACCGATCAATTAGAGATTCGGATTTGGGACTATGGGCAACCTTTTGATCTGCATCAACGCTTAGAGAGTATGCCTCAAGAGTTAGATTCTGAAGCAGAGGGTGGGCGGGGCTTGCGGCTCATGCAGCGAATTGCAGATTCCTTAAGCTATACTCGCTTTTCGGATGAGCGTAACTGCTTACTGCTTGTTAAAAAATACCTACCGCTCCCCTAAGAATACCCTATCCAGGCAGCCGCATTAATCCGGAATCCTGCGAGTTGTCTCAATTAAGCTTGATTGGTCAGAAACCTCCGCACTTGTTCCAGCGATCGTTGCAAGTCGGTTAAGCGATCGCTGCCTCCCTCCAGTTGCTGGTAGCGAGCCTGTTGTTCTAACTCAGAAGCCGTTGCTTGCATCAGGTAGAGTCCGACATTGGCGCTGGCTCCTTTAACGTGATGGGCTGCCTGTTCCAGTGCCAGAAAATTTTGTTCGGCGATCGCCTGTTGAATGGTTTTTAAGTGCAGATCGGTATCGTTGACAAAGGTTTGGAGAATTTCTAGCTCAAACTCTGGGCTGTCATCACAAATTTGGTGCAAATGTTCCCAATCGATCGGTAACTCTGTGATGGACGACGGATTTCGCCGATCGACGGTACTGAGCTCAGCAGTGGTGGTAGCAGGATGAACCGATTCTTGAGGCATGGATCGTAAGATGTCACTCCAATAAGTCAGTTTACTCGCAAGCTTCGCTTTGAGAATTGGTTTACTTAAGTAGTCGTCCATGCCTGCATCCAGACACCGTCGCCGATCTTCCTTCATGGCGTTAGCGGTTAAGGCAATGATGATGGTGTGGTGGGTGTCACTTTCTAACCGCCGAATTTCTTGCGTCGTGGTGTAGCCATCCAATACCGGCATCTGACAGTCCATCAGCACCAGGTCGTAGGTAATCTGTGCCATCATCTGTAACGCTTCTTGACCGTTGGCGGCGACATCTGCCAGATAACCCAGATTTTTTAACTGGTTCAGGGTGACTTTTTGGTTAACGATGTTATCCTCAACCAGCAAAATTTTTAGCTTGGAAATGGGTTTTCCGGCGGGAGGTGTCGTCGGGCAGCTTGGGGCTGGAGCCGCCCCCGATCGCAACTGATCCGGAGATTGTGCCAGGGTATTGACAATGCAATCTAATAGCCGGGATTGTTTGACGGGTTTGACCAGATAGGCAGAGAAGCCCATTTGCAGCATGCGTCTGGCTCCACCCCAATGATTCAGAGAAGTCATCATGATCAGCTTGGTGTCTGCCAACAGGGGATCGGCTTTAATCTGTCGCCCTAACATTTCGCCATCCATCAAGGGCATTTGCATATCCAAAATTACTAGATCGTAGGGCTGTCCTGCCTTTGCCTGGTGGCGTAATTGCTCCAACGCCGCGATCGCCCCTTCGGCTTCGTCCACCTGCATGCCCCAGGCAGACACCTGATAGCGCAAGACCTTGCGATTAGTAGCATTATCATCGACTACCAGTAACCGTAGCTGACTTAAGTCCAGTGAGGGGGGAATCAGATGATTAACCGAAGCGATCGTGGGCGCTTGTTTGTTCAGCGTCACCGTAAACCAGAACCGGGATCCCTGACCTTCCACGCTGTCTACGCCAATCTCACCGCCCATCAGTTCCACCAGTTGCCGGGAGATTGCCAGCCCTAACCCTGTGCCACCGTAGCGACGGGTGGTAGACGCATCAACCTGACAGAAGGGACGGAACAGTTTTTGTTGGGCTTCGGGCGGGATGCCAATGCCGGTATCAATCACCGAAAAGGTAATGGTTGCGGTTGTGGCTGCTTCTGCCTTCAGAGCCGCCTGAATCACCACCTCCCCTGTTTCCGTAAATTTGATAGCATTACTGACTAAATTGGTCAGGATTTGGCGTAATCGGCTGACATCTCCTTTGAGTTGGGTGGGTAAGTTGCGATAGATCAATGTTGCCAATTCCAAACCCTTTGTATGGGCAGCCGCCGCCAGCAGATCCGCCACTTCTTCAATACAGGTATTGAGATCAAAGTCGAGAATTTCCAGTTCCATCTCGCCCGCTTCCAGTTTCGAGAAGTCGAGGATTTCATTAATCAAGGTCAGCAAGGTTTCGCCGCTGCCGCGAATGGTTTCGACAAAATCGCGTTGCTCGGCATCCAAGTTGGTATCCATTAACAATCCGGTCATGCCCAAAACGGCATTCATGGGAGTCCGGATTTCGTGGCTCATGGTTGCCAGAAAGGTACTCTTCATCTGCGATGCCCGTTCTGCTTCTCGGCGGGCTTGCTCCAATGCCAGATTTTGCTGGGCAAGTTGTTCCCGTTGTTGGGTTTCTTGCTCCAGTAAGTAGGCCTGGGCGATCGCGATGCCCACCTGATCCGCCAGTTGACTCAAGAACTCCGTTTCAAACGATCGCCATTGGCGGGAACTCGTACATTGATGGGCAATCAATAGCCCCCAAAGTTGCGGTTTTTGGGTAGCCCCGCGTCCCTGAATAATCGGTACGACCAAACTGGCTTTGACCTGAAATTGCTCTAGCATTTGGCGGTAGCAGGGACTCAGGTCTGCCTGGGCAATATCCACCATGACACTAGTGCCCCAACGATAATATTTTTGCCAGAGTCCATCCTGAAAGCAGGTGTCGTGGATTTGCACACCCAATGCGGATACACATTGACTATTAACCGCTTCCACTACGATCGTGCCCGACCAATCTGGCTCAAACCGATAAATCAACACCCGGTCTGCCTGGAGGAATTGCCGCACTTCTGCCACGGTGGTATTGAGAATTTCATCCAGGTTCAAAGATTGGCGAATTCGTAGGGTAATCGCTGCCAGCAAATAGGCTTGATGGTTTTGACTTTGCAGTTCTTCTTCTGCTTGTCTGCGATCGGTAATGTCCCGGTAGTACCACAGCCGACCGTAGGGTTCGCCATCGGGAGACAGGATCGGACTGGAGTAGCGATCGAGGACTCGTCCATCTTTGAGCAAAATTTCGTCGTAGATGACCCCCTGGGGATAGTTGTGAATATAACAACTGGTTTCTGGACAAATCTCGGGGCGATGCAGTTGCGATCGCATCCAGGCAAATAGCTGTTCTAGATCCCCCCATTCCAGCAGGTCTTCTGGGAGTTGCCAGATCTGGCAAAAGCGATGGTTATAGCTAACAATATTTTTTTGTTCGTCTAAGACCAGAATGCCGTCGATTACCGCTTCCTGCTGGGCTTTGAGCAGCGAGTTACTCCGGTGCAAGGCTTCCTCGGCTCGTTTGCGCTCCATGAATTGACCAATTTGCCGACCGATCGCCGCCATCATTTGCATCAAGCCATTATCTGGGTGCCGCACTTCCCGACTAAATAAGGTGATCACTCCCAGGGAACCGTTGCCGCTCAGGATGGGAAAGCCAAAGGCACTGTGTAAGCCACCACGAATGGCGACCTCTTGATTCAAGAAGTTATCGTCATCCGCAATATCATTAATCCATAAGGGTTCGCCAGAACTCCAGACCCGCCCGGCTCCGCCTTCTCCGGGGGCAAATGTACACTCTTGGGTAACTTGCTCAAATTCAGCCAGGTTTAACGGATCACGATGCCAACTCGCGACCCAACGCAGTAAGTTTGCCGATTGATCGATCGCCCAGAGTTGCCCCAAATCCCAGCCTAGGGTTTGGCAGATGGCTTGCAGGAGTCGAGGAGTCGCTTCTTGCAGACTGGTGGATTCGGATAATAGCTGAGCCGCCGCATATTGCAAGCTCAAACGTTGTTGGGTATGTTTACGTTCGCTGACATCCCGGATAATCATCAGCACTTCGTCTTCACCCGTTGCGACAATCCGGGCTTCCTCGTCGTGTAGGACGTTGTTGATCAACAGTTGATATTCACAAAATTGAGTTTCACCCGTCGCTAACGCCTGTTCTCGACACTGTCGCCGCTCGGCTGCGATCGCAGGTGGCAGTAACTCCTCCTCGCGTTTGCCAATCACCTCTTGCCAGGGAACAATGGTGTCAAAATGTTTGGCAGGCTTCACGTCCAGATAAGTACCATTGCGACTGACGCGTAACATTAAGTCAGGAATGGCGTTGAGCAAGAGATGATTCCGCTCTTCACTTTTGCGTAATGCTGCTTCAATGCGTTTGCGCTCAGTAATGTCTTGAATCTGGGAAATAAAGCAGGGTGGTCTGTTATGACTGCTGCGGAGCAAGGAAACGCTAAGTAATACCCAAACAATATGTCCCTGCTGATGGAAATAGCGTTTCTCTAGTTGATAGGATTCAATTTCACCTTTGATCAACTGTTCGGCGTATGCCAGGTCGGTTTCCAGATCATCGGGGTGGGTAAGTGCCTGAAAGGTAGTGGCTAACAATTCTGCCTCAGAGTAGCCAACGATCGCACAGAGGGAGCGATTCACCTGTAACCACTGACCCTCGATCGCCACCAATGCCATGCCGATCGGGGCATAGTGGAAGGCGTTGCTAAACAGCTCATGGCTCAGGTGGGGGTCTAGTTCCTGAAGTCGATATAAAGCCGTTTGGGCTACTGGTTTGTCAGGCGGTGGCGCTGTCATAATCCGTTTCTAGCCTCAATTCACAACTTTAGATCGCCAAGGGACAGAGTCGTTATAGATTGTTGATAACCATTAGTTTGTTATCGGATAAATTAATCACTGTCCTCTTCTTCTAAGAGTTCCCGCGAACCTCAGGATTAACCAGTGCTGAAACCATGACTTGGGCGATCGCGACCATTGCGCCACTCTTGGGAGACTAGGTTGCCGATGTGGATCAATCCCGCAGAAACCAGGATAACAATCCTAGACCGATCGCCCAGCCTATCCAGGTTGGGATGTGCAGCCATCCGAACGGCACCACAAATAATTGGTTAAACATCCATCCTAGTAAAATCAGGACTGCCAAAAGTCCTAAAGCCATTGTGCTCTGCCAACTCGATCAGACTCTGCAATTCTGACAGAATTAACCCCAACTGAAAACCTGCATTGTCACTCCACTGAACCACGGGTGCAAAACTTGATTGTATCCAGAACTGAAGCGATCGCCGGAATTCAAGCTTGCGTAATTGTTGTCACCACGCCTGATGTTGTTATTAGGGTGATCGCGAAACGAATCATTTTTAGGATTGAATGGATATGAAGACGAATTATCAACGGGTGGGCTGGGTAATCTTGCTGCTAGGGGTAGGGCTATCTCCCGCCGTAGCGCAGCCGCCTAATTTTGGCTCATTAACCCTTAGTTCTAGCCAGCCATCGGGTCGTTTGTCCGGCACGATCGCGGGAGCCACCTCCCTACCGGCGATCGTCAGTAATACCGACATGCATCAGAGGAAGTGCTTGGGCTTTGGCGATCCGAATCCTGACCATACCTTGATCCTCAAAGAGGACATGTCGCGATTAACCTTACAAGTCAACAGTGGCGGAGCCGATACGACTCTTGTTGTCCAAGGATCGGATGGGACGGTGCGGTGTGGCGACGATACCGGAACGAATAAGGATGCCAGCATTACCGACACGAACTGGAAGACGGGGATCTATAAAGTCTGGGTGGGTGCGGCGACTCCGGGGATGCGGCGAGACTATACCTTGACGATTCGCCCATAGGTCTGAGGGAGCGAAATCACCGGGGATCTACTCATGCTTCATCAAGCCTTGACATGGTATGCCATTTCTTAACTAGTGGTTTATCACGGGCGATCGCTAGAAGGTTAAGATAGATTGAGGTCATTTAGTCAAGGCTAGACTTCACCGTGTTATCGACTCTCCTTGCTGACTTCCGTATTATTTTTGAACGCGATCCGGCTGCCCGCAACGCGCTAGAGGTGCTGTTTTGCTATCCCGGTTTGCAGGCGCTCCTATTCCATCGCTTTGCCCACTGGTTATATGTCCTGGGATTACCATTCATTCCTCGGCTGATTTCGCATATCGCGCGGTTTCTGACCGGGATTGAGATTCATCCGGGTGCCCAAATTGGGCAGGGCGTGTTTATTGATCACGGGATGGGAGTGGTGATTGGGGAAACCGCGATCGTCGGTGACTATGCCCTGATCTATCAAGGGGTGACATTGGGTGGAACTGGGAAAGAAAGCGGGAAACGCCACCCGACCCTGGGAGAAAATGTCGTCGTTGGAGCAGGCGCTAAAGTTTTAGGAAATCTGCTGATTGGCAATAATGTCCGGATTGGCGCTGGCTCAGTCGTGTTACGGGATGTGCCGTCGGATTGTACGGTCGTCGGTGTGCCGGGTCGGATTGTTTTCCGCTCGGGGGAACGGGTGGGTCCGTTGGAGCATGGACGGTTGCCGGATTCGGAAGCCCAAGCGATTCGTGCCTTGGTCGATCGGATTGAGGCATTAGAACAGCAATTGCAAGGGTTACAACAGCCTGTTGGTGCGCCAGCCGAGAGGGCTTTAGTTCCAGTCGGAGTTAGTGCAGACCGGGAAGCCTTGCCGTTAGACCATCAGAATCCTGGCAGCGCTCCTAAATGTCGGCTCAGCGATCGTATTCTGGAAGAGTTTTTTGATGGAGCGGGAATCTAAGCTCAACTTGGAACAATTGCATGAGCAAGCAGGGGCACATCTCAGATGTGCCCTATTTTTTGTTGGATCAAACGGTTTGTAACTGAGAATCTATCTCAATGAAGATGAGAACGCCATTGTTCTCGTGATAGTTTCTCTTTCATTGGATAGCTGATTCTATAGCGGCTGAGGAAGCGATCTTAAGCGATCGCGTCCTGGCTTAACGTGCCCGTTATCAAGCAGAGCTAAGCGGTTTTCCGCCATTTTTAATATCTTATCAGGGTAATCTAATGCGGTTTATTTTTCTCATTCCCGAACTGGATACAAGTCGTTTCCGGAAAGTCGTTGCACGGTTAACCCAAAAGGCTCGGCTGCAATTTTTCAAAGATTTAGAACGCAAACGGTTTATGCGGACGGATTTTGCCTTCGGTGGCACCCTCAATTTGATGCGTCACTGCAAAATTGCTCGTGATTGTGGTGCCGATGCTTACATGGCAACCATTCGCGGCATTGATACCTACGGCAAAGCTGGCATTCCTGGCATCCCGTTTATGCGCTGGGCAGATCGACAGCCGGATGATGTCTGCATTGTGCCCGACTTTGTGAGCGATTTAATTGATGAAGTCGAAGGTCGTGCGATCGCTTACTTGCAAGTTCCCACCTTTACATTAAATAATTTCGACTATCAAGCCGATCGGGTGGCACTTTGGACGGATTCTCCCTTCATGCAGGAGATTTGTGAAAGGACTTATCCCGGCAAGGCGATCGAGATTGTGCCAAACATTGTGGATAACCAATTGTTTCCCTTTGTGCCCCAGTCCCAACGGGAACCCGGCTTAGTATTTGCCTTTCCCCGGAAAGGACCTGAGTACATTGCCCAAACCCAGGCAGCGTATCAACGACTGGGAGGGAACTATTGGCGATTTGAGTTAATTGACGGATTAACGATTCGTGAATTAGCCCATGAGTTTCGTCGTCCGCAAGTTTTCCTGGCTTCTGCTGACGTGGAAGGGTGTGCGTTGCCGCCGCAGGAATCAATGGCATCGGGGGTTGTAGTGGTTGGGAAAACCGCGCGAGGTGCCAACTTCTGTATGGAGCATAGACAAACGGCAATGGTTGCTGAAACGCCGGAAGCGGCGGCACAGTGTTTGCTGGAGTTAGAGCAGGCTGAATTGCGCGATCGCATTTCCCGGCAAGCGTATCAAGCCATCCGTTACTTTTTCCCATCGGAAGAACCCACGCGATTTTGGCAACGGTGTATTCAGCAATACGAGCGGAGCACTCGCCCATCTAAGGTGTATGCAACCAGCCGCTAAATCCGGCGACTGACGATCGCGATCGCCTTTGCCACCCATGATTCGCGCATGGCAACAGTCCTCAAATGTTCCAAGTAATCAGTTGAGAACGGATGAAATAGGCACAATGGAGGCGATCGCTGATACGATTGATCGCGATGAAGGTGGAACTGCTACATATTCAGAAACGCTTTGGTCAGGTAAAGGCTAATGATGATGTTTCTCTCGCCGTAGAGGCAGGCTGCATTCATGGTCTATTGGGAGAAAACGGGGCTGGCAAAAGCACTCTAGTTAAGATCCTTAGTGGATTTGTTACCCGTGATGCGGGTCAAGTCAAACTATCAGGGCGACCCGTTGATCTGCACACTCCGGCGGCGGCTATTCGAGCGGGCATCGGCATGTTGCATCAAGATCCGTTGGATTTTCCGCCCCTGTCAGTGTTGGATAACTTTATGGCAGGTAGACCGGGGGACATCTGGCTCGATCGCCCTCAAGCCCGCCATATATTACAGCGACTCGCGGCTCAATTCGATTTTGATCTTGATCCCTATGCCATTGTGCGGCATCTGACCGTGGGTGAACGCCAACAGCTAGAACTACTGCGGCTGTTATCTTTGGGAGTGCAGGTATTAATTTTAGATGAGCCGACTACAGGCATTTCTGCTTCTCAGAAAACCGCCCTGTTTGCGGCACTGAAACAACTGGCTGCCCAGGGCAAAGCCATCATTTTTGTCTCCCATAAGCTCGAAGATGTGGCTGAATTGTGTGATCAGGTTACGGTGATGCGGCAGGGGCAGGTCGTGGGGCATTTACCCATGCCTTGCTCCGACCAACGGTTAGTACAGCTTATGTTCGGGCGGGAACTGGCAACGCCTACCAAGCCACCGACTCGTCGCCCAGAGGTGGCTGTGCAATTAACGGATGTGCGGATAGCCACCGATCGACTGGCGATGAAACTGGGTAATCTGACCGTACATCAAGGCGAAATCCTTGGCTTGGCAGGGTTGGAAGGCAGTGGTCAGCAAGCATTGTTACTGTTGTGTGCGGGATTGTTGCCTGCTGCTAGTGGAACGGTGACGCTGGATGGGGTGGACATGACCCACAAACCCTATGCCGAGTATCTCCAGGCTGGAGTGGGCTACTCCCCTGCCGATCGCTTGCAGGATGGCTTAGTTCCCGGTTTAACCATTCAAGACCATATTGCCCTGCGGACTCCGAGCCATCGCTGGTTGATCGATTGGCAAAGGATGTTGACTAAAGCCCAGCAGACGATCGCGGTATTTAATATTCGAGGGCAACCTCAGTCGCGGGTGGAACAACTGTCTGGTGGTAATCAGCAACGCACCCAATTGGCATTGTTACCTGTGCCCCTAAATCTGTTGTTAATGGAACATCCGACCCGTGGTTTGGATATTGAATCAGCCCTATGGGTCTGGCAGCAATTGATTGCCCGCTGCCAGGGTGGCACGACCATTTTATTTATGTCCTCGGATCTGGATGAAATCATGCAATATAGCGATCGGGTGCTGGTGTTTAGTGGTGGACAACTGTCTGCCCCGATTCCAGTCACGGAACTGACCGTTGATCGCCTGGGAGAACTGATCGGCGGTCGCTTGGAGGCTCGTTCATCATGACCCGATCGCTGTCCTATCAAACCGCCGCGTTAATTTTATCGCTAGGGCTGATTGGCGGCATTATCCTGATCGCCGGGGGTTCACCGTGGCAAGTGCTGACCAGTATCGGCATGGGTGCCTTGGGTACCCCCGATCGTCTTGCCCGAGTCGCGGCTACCTTAGCTCCATTGTTGCTCTGTACCAGTGGTCTGTTATTCACCTTTACGGCTGGCTTATATAACTTAGGGATTGAAGGTCAAATCGTCAGTGGAGCGATCGCGGCGACCTTTGTCGTCCGGCTGACTCAAGCCGTATTGCCACCTGGGCTGGTAATGCTACTGGCGATCGGGGCAGGCATGATCGGCGGGATGCTCTGGGGCTTACTGGCTGGAGTGTTACATGTCTACGGACGGGTGAATGATATCTTTGCCGGGTTGGGCTTAAACTTCGTTGCCGATGGCTTGGCACTCTACCTGATCTTTGGGCCCTGGAAGAAAGCTGGAGTTGCTTCGATGAGTGGCACCGAACAATTGCCTGAATCGCTCTGGTTGCCCACCTGGGGACGCACCGACTTTAGCCCGATCGCCCTCCTATTAGGATTAGCGGCTGTTGTCCTAACCTTCATTGTGTTACGGGGTACTTACTTCGGTCTGCAACTCCGGGCCGTGGGACAAAACCTGCGAGCCTCCTACATTTTAGGCATTCCTGCCATTCGGCAACTCATGAGTGCCTTTGCTATTTGTGGTGGCTTAGCGGGACTGGCGGGAGCCTTACAGGTTTTAGGAATTTTTCATCGCTTAATCCCCAATGTTTCCAGTGGTTTAGGCTTCCTGGGACTCTTAGTTGCCATGTTGATTGGGTCGAACATCTGGTTGATAGTGCCTGTGGCTAGCTTTTTTAGCCTGCTGAATGTGGGTAGTCTGCAACTGCCGCTGTCTCTGAACCTGGAATCATCACTCTCCGGGGTGATTCAAGGCGTGTTAGTGCTATTCGCTATTCTCAGTCGCGGCTTGAGCCAGATTACCAGGCCCACCTCCCCATAACCCCATCTCCCCTATCTTCCTGACCTCCCTATGTCCCTCCCGCCAATTATCCCCATCCTCTCAGTCGCGATCGCCACCTCTACCCCGTTAGTCTTCGCTTGCCTCGGTGAAACCATTACAGAACGATCGGGGGTGATTAACCTGTCGGCAGAGGGGACTGTGATGTTAGCCGCCATGACCGCCTTTGCGATCGCCAAAACGACCGAAGGGTTGGGTACGTTTCCCTGCTTGGTATTAGGGTTTGCGGGAGCCGGATTGGTTGGGGCACTGATCGCTGCGATCGTGGCATTTGGCGCTTTGACGCTCAAGCAATCTCAGGTTGCGATCGGGTTTGTGCTGGCCCTACTTTGTGCCGATCTATCCGCGTTTCTCGGTAATGCGTTCGTGCGGATTCCAGGACCCACGGTGCCCAGTTTCAAACTGCCAGGACTGCAACAGATTCCGGTGCTTGGTGAACTGTTCTTTCAAAGTGATGTCTTAGTCTATGCCAGCTATTTGCTGATTCTGCTGACCTGGCTGTATTTCTATCGATCGCGCCCAGGATTGATGTTACGAGCGATCGGAGAACAACCGGCGGCGGCGTTTGCGCGGGGAACTAATGTCGTGCGAATGCGCTACCTGTATACCATGCTGGGGGGAGCCTTGATGGGCATGGCGGGGGCAGCTTTTTCCCTCGATTTCAAGGCAGGTTGGAGTTATCGGCATACGGCAGGGTATGGCTGGATTGCGCTGGCGATCGTGATTTTTGGGGGCTGGAATCCGCTCCGGGTTGCCCTGAGTTGTTACTTGTTTGGCATCCTGCAATCCCTGGCGAGTGTGGTGCAGAGTACCATCCCGCAAGTGCCCACCCAGGTTTTGCCGATCGCCCCCTTTGTCCTGATGATCCTGCTGTTAGTGTTGACCTCTAGCCGTTGGCTAGAAATGCTGTTTAGTCAGCTTCCCGATCGTGTCCGGCGGATGGCGACCCAGACTATTAGTAGTACCCCTCCGGCGGCTTTAGGGAAGGCATTTGAGCAGGATTAATCTGCTGCATCCTGGCGATGCCCATCGGGAAAGGTGGTGGTTTTGTCCAGGTAGGCTCCCGTCAAGTCTGCCTGCTGTGCCCGAAACAAATTGGCTCCACTCAGTTGAGCATTGACAAACTGGGCTTTGTCTAAATTGGCACGACTGAGATTGGCATTGGTCAAATTGCAATCTGTCAAGTCAGCATGATAAAAATCTGCGCCCTGGAGATCGGCATCGGCTAAATTAACCTGCTGCAACTTGGCAAACCGGAGATTTGCCCGCGAGAGATTCGCTCCTCGCAGATCGGCTCCCGAAAGATCGGCTTGATAAAGTTGAATATCACCCAATTCTGCCTTCTGCAAATTTGCTTTTGACAGATTAACTTGATTTAAATTGGCATAGGGTAAATGTACCCCAGTTAAATTACTGTGTGAAAAATCCGCTTCAGGTAGATTAGCTTCAAACAGATACGCATCACTAACATCTACATACCGAAAATCTCGCCTCCCAGTTGCATATTGTGACAGTAACTCTTCCGAACTCAGTTTCTCCATGTGCTGTGGATTAGACAGTATGCTCTTAGGCTCGTTGGCTTGCTGTAATCATGGTTTGAAACAGCCCAAAACCTTGCAACCACAGAAGTCATGACAGGCGATCGATGCAGATCACAGGTCAAGCAAAGACGGGTGGTGCAAGCATAACGACATACCTAATAAGGTAAAGCAATGTAAATTTAAGTTAGCTTTCCTTAACCTTTTCTTTTGTTTAGTTGGATTTATGATTCAGATTACGTTTGTAAAACCTTGAGTGATTGACAATTGGCGATCGTGAACCCACCCTTAACCCTAGTTTCTGGAAGGGGCTTAGCAACATAAAGTAAAAATTAAGTTCCTTTGGGAACAATCCAATAAAAATGATCCCAGACCTTAAGAATTAACTACCGTTCTAACTCATCCTCTCCCTTATCTCCCCCATCTCCTATCCCCCTCAACTCAACTCCCCCGCCCAGGGTTGCTTTACCTGCCCTTTGGGTGGTTTACCCGTTTTTGCCAGCAGTTTACTAATCTGTTTCACATCCACATTGCCACCCGTAATCAGCACTCCAATCCGGGCATCCGGCAGTGCCACAACTCCTTCTAGCAATGCGGCGGCGGCCAAGGCACCCGTTGGTTCCACCACAATTTTCATCCGTTCCCAGAGAAAGGCGACAGTGCGAGCGATCGCGGCTTCTGACACCGTCACCATATCTGACACATAATGCAGCACTAAGGGAAAGGTCAACTGACCGAGCGAGGGAGTGCGGGCACCGTCGGCGATCGTATCGGGATTCTGGACGGTTTGTAGGGTTTTGCTGTAGAACGATCGGGTGGCATCATCGGCGCGTTTGGGTTCCACCCCGACGACTTTGCAGCCTGGAGCCAGGGCACTCGCCGCGATCGCGCTGCCGGATAGCAAACCTCCCCCACCACAACACACCAGTAACAGATCTAATGTGCCGACTTCTTCCAGCAGTTCTTTGGCGGCGGTTCCCTGTCCAGCTATTACCTGGGCATTGTCATAGGGATGGATCAGGGTTAAACCCCGATCGGTGGCGATCGTCTGGGCGAATTCTTCCCGATTGGTGGTCAACCGATTAAATAAGATCACCTCGGCACCATAACCTCGCGTGGCTTCCTGTTTCACCTCTGGGGCATCATCGGGCATGACGATCGTCGTGGGAATCTTCAGTAACCGTCCGGCTAAGGCGATCGCCTGGGCATGATTGCCGGAGGACATTGCTAACACGCCTTGTTGCCGCTCCTCAGCCGAGAGTTGCGCTAGGGCATTGTAAGCCCCCCGAAATTTAAATGATCCGGTGCGTTGGAAATTCTCACATTTAAAGAAAACCTGGCTACGGGTACGCTGATTGACGGTGGTAGAGGTGAAAACAGGGGTGCGGTGTGCCTGTCCGGTTAACCGTGTGGCAGCCGCAACAATATCAGCATAGGTAACGGGTAGAGGTGTAGCAGGCGAGTCAGAAGCCATGACAGTTGTGCTTAAACCAATGTCAACAACTAACAGTAACCGATCGCGGTGGGGGAGAAGATCCAATTGAAGATTGTTGCGGTTGGATCGGAATTGTGATCACAAACTCTGTCCCCTGCCCCAGTTCAGACTTACATTCCAGGCTGCCACCATGTTTCTCGACAATAATTTGGTAGCTAATCGATAAGCCTAATCCGGTGCCTTTGCCAATCGGTTTAGTGGTAAAGAACGGATCAAATAAGCGCGATCGGATCGCTTCTGGAATCCCTGTACCATTATCGGCAATCCGAATTTTGATCTGCTGTGGCTCGATAACTTCCGTGTCAATCCGAATTTCTGGCTGCCAAGCTGTCCCTCCTGATGCAGAGACAGAAGTTGGTGTAGCGATCGGACTGGCAGAGGACGCATCTGTACCCGACTCCCAACGAGTTTCTAAGGCATCGATCGCGTTACTCAAAATATTCATGAATACCTGATTTAATGACCCGGGATAGCATTCGACTAAGGGCAGTTGACCATAGAGTTTGTTGACGATAATTTCAGAGCGGTGAGATTGTGCCTTTAAGCGATGTTGCAAAATCAGCACCGTACTATCAATCCCTTCATGGATATCAACAGGTTTGATCTCTGCCTGGTCAAAGCGGGAGAAATTGCGTAATGACAAGACAATTTGCCGGATGCGATCGGCTCCGAGTTTCATGGAGGATAGGGTTTTGGGTAAATCGTCTACTAAAAAATCTAAATCAATCTCATGCTGGTATTGCTGAATGGCAGCAGAGCTCACCGCAGGTTGTTGATATAACTTGATCAGACGAAGTAAATCCTGAGTATAGATCTCAACATGATTGAGGTTGCCGTAGATGAAACTCACGGGATTGTTAATTTCATGGGCAACCCCCGCTACCAATTGTCCCAAACTCGACATTTTTTCCGTATGAATTAACTGAGTTTGGGTTTGCTTAAGTTCATTCAGGGTTTGGACTAATTGCTGAGTTTGTTCCCGCAATAACGCTTCGGACGTTTGTAATTCTGCTTCGGTTTGACGACGATCGACAACTTCCTGCTCCAACCGTTCATAAGCAAACCGCAGTTGTTTCGGGCTGGGAATTGCCAGAATTTTAGGAATGAGGGATACGAGGACAATGCCAGTGCCTAACGAAATGGCGGCGGTAAGGGCTTTAATCGTTCCCGATAGCCAATAGGTCGGATGCCAGAGTGTCCAAATATCCATTAAATGCCCAGTGCCACAGGCAAGAATGAAGCTGGCAAACAGAAAAAATACCCAATCAAACGGCACGTCACCCCGTTTACGCACGATATACAGCAGTAGTAGGGGTATTGAATAATAGGCTGTGCCAATTACAGCATCTGAGGCAACATTGAGTGAAACTAATCCAGATTTCCACAGGTAACAGTGTCCATGCGGGACAAATTGTTCTGAACTCAATAGATGATGTAGAACTGAGGGCATTATTTTTTTCTAAGGCAAAACTCTAATTATTATTCCCTAGAAAATTCAGCAATTAACGTCATAATTTTGCGTAAAATCGCTGAATGAGCGCCGAAAAATTGGCAATCAGAAAATTCTTTTTGAAAGGACAAATGTAATTTTTTTAAGGGGATTTATTCGCTGGTATTTATCTGCGATCGTCGCGCCAATAATGCCGTCCCATAGGCGGCTTCTGTATGCCGTGAAGCTATCACAGGGATACCCAACAACTGTTGACGGATTGCTGTCCAGGTAGGATTATTCGCTCCACCTCCGGCGGTATACACCTGCATTAATGGCGTGGCTCCTAAGGTTTGCAATAGGTGATAGCCCTGAGCCTCAATTCGGGCAATACTTGTCAATAAGCCGTGGAGAAATTCCCTGCGATCGCTCGGTTGGGGAGACAGTCGTGGCGGTAAATTCGGATCATTGATTGGAAAGCGTTCTCCCGGTTTCAGCAAGGGATAGTAGTCGAGCGGACTGGGTTGATCAACGGGAATCTGTTGGCTCAAGGTCGCTAATTCAGTCGAGGTGAAGAATTGCTGGAGGACGGCTCCGCCGGTATTCGATGCGCCTCCCACCAACCAGCGATTGCCCAGGCGGTGACTATAAATGCCATAGGTGCCATGTTCGATCGGCGTGTCACTCAACAGCTTCAGAACCAGGGTTGATCCCAGGGAAGTGACGGCTTCCCCTGATCGCGTTGCTCCACTGGCAAGAAAGGCGGCAATACTGTCGGTGGTTCCGGTACAAATCTGACAATCTGTAGGTAGTCCTAAATCAGCCGCGATCGGCGGTTGAATCGGGCTAACTGGAGTTCCCGGTGGTAAGACCTGGGGGAATAGGGGAGATACCTCCAACGCCATTAACCAATCGGGATAGGTGAGTTGATGTACGTCATAGCCCAGTTTCAGACTGTTGTGATAGTCGCTGATGCCAAGCTGACCATGCAGCAGAAAAGCTAACCAATCGGCTTGATGCAGAAAGTATTTTGCCTGGGTATAGATCGGTTGTCGTCGCCACCACAATAGTTTCACCAGGCTAGAGGTGGCATTGCCAACATTATTCCGGCAGGGGGCATCCGGTTGTGTGGCAAATAATGCCTGTAAGGTTGCCAATTCCGCCACACCCCTGGCATCGTTGTAGAGCAATGGTTCGGTTAGCGGTTGTCCACTAGCGTCACACAACAGCACCGTAGAGGATGTGCCATTAATCGCGATCGCCCGCAGTCTGCCCCGAACACTTTCTGGAAGCTGCTGGATTAACGTGAATAACAGGTTTCGCCATGTGGTTGCCTTACCCTGAATTGGACTATCTATAAACCGTTGACTAACTTGAGCGCAGACTTGAGTGGTGGCATCAATCGCGATCGCCCGAGCGCCTGATGTGCCAAAGTCAATCCCCAGATAGCAGTCCATCTGCATGAGTGCTTAAAAGTGTGTGACAAACCCTGTGCATCCTCCATCATGGCTGACTACAATGCAATCCTCAAATAGGCGATTGATATTGAGTTGGAGGATTGTGTATGGCATATACATTTGAAATTCTCGGCGTATCTCCTGTAGTAGATTTTTTCAACTATCAACAAACTATTCTGCACCAGCCGTCCCGACCAGCCGTGAACTATTTGGGAGCCTATCGTTGCACGTTGGATGCCCTGATTGAGTCTGTGGAAACGGTGCCGCCGCATTCTGGCTGGCATGTCGATCAGGCGATTCAAACGGTGATCGACTTCTGGATGCGAAATACCGACAGTGTTCATCATTGGAAAAACCGCCTGAACGATGCAGGCTCACAGAATCTCTTAGTGTCCCGGTTATCCACCTTTGAGGCGCTGCGATCGGAATTTAACCTGCTGCTGGAATAAATTCAATTGTGACTCGTAACAAACGGATTGCGATCGTTCCATTCCGTATGATCCGCCGTCACCATACGATTGCACTCACTAGTCTACTGTTGGGAGGAAATCTACTTAGGAATGAAAATTAAATAAGTTCGATACTTTTTTGTACGAGCGAACGGCCGTTCGCCCCTTCAGAGGGCAGAATATTCGACTTTATTTAATCCATGATCCTTAGATCAGGGTGAAATGATCCGCAGGCACATAGTATTCTCAGAAGATATGTCCGCCAAGCAACACTTATGAGACAGCTTTTGAACCTACTGACTTCCTGGAAGGCAGCATTTCGCTATCTGGCATTATCAATTGCAGTGATATTGCTAACGATCGGTCTATTAGCAACACCCGCCTATGCCACGGGAGTCTATGAGATCCCGCCTTTGACTCCAGATACCTGGGTGCTGGATAAAGCCGAAATTCTCAGCCGGATTAGTGAAGGCAAAATTAGCTCGGATTTAAAGCAGTTAGCTGAACAGACGGGCTACGAAGCGCGGATCGTCAGCATTCACCGCTTGGATTACGAAGAAACCGCCCAAAGCTTTGCTGACCAATTATTTGAGAAGTGGTTTCCCACTCCCGAAGCCCAGGCGAATCAGGTATTACTGGTGATTGATAATGTCACGGACAATACGGGAATTCGCACTGGGTCACAGGTGAAATCGGTGATGTCGGATGAAATCGCGGAAAGCATCGCCCATGAAACGGTCTTGGTTCCGCTCAAAGAAGGGAATAAGTACAATCAAGCCTTTACCGATGCCAGCGATCGCTTAGTAGCAGTGCTGTCAGGTAATCCCGATCCGGGGCCTCCGGCGCTCAAAGATAACGTGCAGGTCGAGGGCACCTTTGCCACTCCGGAGGAAACCAAGTCCAGTAATGCCACCGCTTGGGTAATCGGAATTCTAGCCATTGCGACGATCGTCCCGATGGTGACGTACTACTGGTATGTGCGATAGGCTCGGTTTCCCCTTGTAAAAGGGGGCTAGGGGGATCATGGTTGCGCAAACCAATCTGCAATCGGCAATGGATTTGACGCAAAACCCGCCCCTATCCCATATCGAACTGATTTAATTCCCAGTCCTTAGTCCTGAATATACTCTTGACCCTGTAAAAGGGCTGCTTCCGCCCGTTGAAATTCGCGTCCCAAATAGGCAGCATGATCCAGCATGGTGACTGGGCAAGGTTGGGTCTGCTCAAATAGCTGCACACAAATCTCTTTCGCCGTTCTGCCGCTATAAATCTGAGTGGGAATGCGTTGCACCTGACCATTGCAGGGAATGGGCTTACCCGTGGCAGGATCACACGCCACCCCTTGCTCGTTGATCACGTTACTGTAATGTTTTGCCTGGATCAATTGTTCATCCCGATTAATATAGATGACGAAATAGCCACCGGGATCAAGGTCAATATGCCGATGAGATAGCTGTTGGTCAATTGCAGTAGTTTCTGCAACAGTGTGATTCATAGTTGCTGCGGTGGGTTGACTCACTAAAGATCAGTCTTTCAACATCTTAGACTGTGCAGCCCGTTGTCTGCGATCGCGGAACGCCGCAAGGGTGTCTGTAGGTTTTTCTACATTTACTATAAAAAACTTTATACTGGCTTTACGATGTCCTTATAAATACTGAATGAAATTGCCGACCAGAAAAGCCATCCTAGGGAAAGATGAATTTCTAGGAAGGGAAATTCGATAATATCCAGATCCTCGGTAATCATCACCTGCCATACCCACTCCGGAATAGTGGGTCAAACAGCAGTTTGTTCATGGATTTCATTTCCCTGCCTGATTTGCGCTGAAGCCCTTTGCCATTTTCCAGCCAATGATTGAAACCTTTATTGCCGACGAACTTGCGGTTGCTCCTAACCCATTAGGCACCCTATTCAATCTAAAGCTTGCCACGATTCCGATCGATGCCTATACCTGCTTTGAGCTTTGGCTACCTCCGACAAACGGGATTCTGTTGCCAGAAGAAGCCATGTTGCTGAAAGGCGATCGCTTACGCCTGGAGGAAATTTGTGCTCGGCTAGTTTGGCTCCTGGGCGCTACTCTGTTGGAAGGTGAAACCCCACTCAGTTCTAAGCCGGAATATGACTGGCAGACGATTCGGCAACGGTTGTCTCAGTTAAATGCGCAGTTTGATGCGATCGGTGTTGATTACTGTCCGCAAGCGATTTGCCCTAGCTATGCCAGTGATGGTATCCCCAACGCCTGGACAATTCGCCCCGCGACCTGGCAGGTCAAATTCCTGGTGCTTCAACCGGCTCCGAGTGGTTACTGTGCTAAATCCCTGGCGGTTAAACTCTCGCTATCTCTAGGGCAGTCGGTCACGCGGCTATTTCACACTCGCACCGTCGGAGTGTCTTTATGATTGCTGCTTTACGGTCACATTAACGTGGTTCTGCGGGTTAGTCGGGATTGTGAAACGGGTGGTTCAAACAATTGGAAATGGGGTTCGGGATGGGCAGTGACCCGATCGCCGCGCTGATAGCATTGCCATGCGGTTTCCACGGTTCCAGGTAATACCCCAACTAATTGGGCAACCAGATGGCAAGGAATTTGTCGGGCTTCCGTAGTGCCGATCCAGCTACATAACTGTTGCACGATCAAGCAAGCGCGTTTCAGGGGAGAGCTGACGGCAGTAATGGCTTGCTGCTGCTTCATATAGTTAATTCGCAGTTGAAAGCCGCGTTGCCGTTCGCGATAGGTGGTTGGCACCGAGAAATCAATCTTGCCGATCGCATAAATAGACTTACATTTAATATCAAAACTGCCCCCCACGATCGCGCCAACTCCGACAAATTCGGCGTAATGAGGTTGCTGCAAAATCAACCCAACTTGAAAATTCGGAACGATACATAACAGTTGCCCACTTCCTAACTGCTGAAGTGGTAAAGCAGAATTGATCGACCCCATAGCATTCCCTTTGATTCAGTCATTGCACCCACGGACAGATGACTGCCATATCTGTATTATCGGTGATTAAACCTATTAACGGTTGAGCTAAATCACAGAGATCAATCAACTCTTTAAATAAGCGTTTTAAGCATAAACTCTTAACAGAAGATTCGGATTTGAATATGAATTAAATCTAAAGAAGTGATCTTGATCACGATTAAATTGTTAGCCTGATCAATTCTCTGGTTATCTATTAAGATGAACTACTGAGAATCTCAGAGGAATTTGTGGGGGATTGATGTAGATTATGGATTCAGCCCGTAAAAATACGTTGTCCTGAAACTCACGATCGCCATCCGGGCATACTAAAGCCAGGAGTAGAATGGCTTCCGTAGGATGAAGGGCGTTGCCGTGAATTCAATGACTCAAGATCACGCATATCAGCAGTTGGTGGCTGGAGATTACCCGCAAGCGATTCAGCTATATCAACATCTGATCGAAGCGGAACCTGCCGTTAAAACCCCCTATTGGTATTTGGGATTAGCTTTACTCCTTCAGGGAGAAGAGGCGGAAGCGCAGGCGACCTGGATGCTGGCGATGGTGGATGGGGAACCGGAGCAAGTAGAGCAATGGACGACGGAATTAGCCGCCATCTTGCAAACCGAAGCCGATCGCCAAACCGGGCTGCAAGACTGGGCAATCGCCTGGGCAATTCGTCAGTACATCCGTGAACTGCATCCAGAGGATCTGGTGAATCTGCTGCATCTTGTTGATTTAGGGATTAAACTCCGTACCCTGACTCCGGATGCGTTAGCGGAATTGGAGATAGTCAGTGTCTTGCAGTCTGAGCGATCCGTCGATCCTGTATTCCTACTGCAAGTCCTGCAAGGTTTACTGAGTTTGATGCCGGTAGAGCCGATCGTGGCGGATATGGCAGAAGCCTGTTTGCCGCGCATTCCCGAACCGATTGACTATGTTCGGTTATTGATGGATACCGCGATCGATGTGGCACATGGTATGGGGAAACCGCTTCAGGCGGTGCGGTACGCCCAATTATGCTTGCAGATTTATCCTGATAATTTGGATTTGATGCAGCACCTCTGCTACTTCTACCAGAATGCCGATCAGCACCAGCAGGCGATCGAGACGGCGAGACAGCTTTGCCTGATGGTACGGGCATTGCCCGATCAGGTATTCGCCGCATTTTTACTGATGCGATCGCTGATGCGAGCCGGAGGCTACTGGCAAGAGATTTTTCCGATCTTTGATCACCAACAGACGTTAATTGAGCAATTGGCAGCGACCCAGACCGAACCATTGGATCAAAGCACCGTCTTTCGGCTGGCAACCTCGACCTTTTTCCAACCCTATATCCGGGATGATCTGGCAAACAATCGCTTGACGCAGAACCGGGTGTTTCAACTGTGTCAATCCAGTGTCCAGGTTTACATGCAAGAACGGGCAGATCGGTATCGGCAGGGGATTGCCCAACGTCGCCACGATCGCCCCTCTACCCGACCCCTACGGATTGGCTATGTCTCCCATTGTCTGAAACGGCATTCGGTCGGCTGGTTATGTCGCTGGTTGTTTCAGTACCACGATCGCCAGCAGTTCCAAATTTATGGGTACTTCTGGAATTATCAGCCCCAGGCGAATGATGAACTTCAGCAATGGTTTTTTGACCATGTGGATCAGGTACGCACGTTTAAGCGCCATAGTGGCGAAATTGCCGATCGCATTTTTGCCGATCAGATCGATATTTTGATTGATCTGGATAGCATTACTGCCGACATTGGCTGTGAAGTGCTGGCACTTAAACCGGCACCGATTCAAGCCACCTGGTTAGGCTGGGATGCCTCGGGAATTCCAGCCGTCGATTACTTTTTGGTTGATTCCTACGTGGTGCCGGAGTGGGCAGATGCCCATTACTCAGAAAAGCTCTGGCGATTGCCCCAAACCTACATTGCGGTGGATGGGTTTGAAGTCGGTGTGCCAACCTTGCGCCGGGAGGATTTGGGGATTCCGAAGGATGCGATCGTTTACTGGAGCGGTCAAAGTTCCTACAAACGGCATCCTGACATGGTGCGATCGCAACTTCAAATCATTAAAGCCGTCCCGAATAGTTACTTGCTGGTGAAAGGATTAACGGGAGAACAATCGATTCAGAATTATTTCTTGCAAATGGCTCAGGAGGAGGGCGTTGATCCCGATCGCTTACGCTTTTTGCCCGATGTGCGGTTAGAGATGGTGCATCGAGCTAATCTGGCGATCGCGGATGTGGTGTTGGATACCTACCCCTACAATGGCGCAACCACCACACTAGAAACCCTGTGGATGGGTATCCCCCTGGTGACACGGGTAGGAGAACACTTTTCGAGCCGGAATAGCTACACCATGATGATCAACGCTGGGATTGAGGAGGGCATTGCCTGGAGTGCGGCGGAGTACGTGGAGTGGGGAGTGCGGTTGGGTACAGATCCCGCCTTACGGCAGCAGATTGCCTGGAAACTGTGGCGATCGCGGCAAACGTCACCCCTCTGGAATGCCCAGCAGTTTACCCACGACATGGAAACGGCGTATCGGCAAATGTGGTCTGCTTACCTGGAGCAAGATTCTTCTCGCGGACTACAAGCCCATCTGTAAAGTTTTGTAGAATCACGGTAATGCCTGGGGAACTGGGTATTGCAGTATTACTATGAGGATCGTGATGTTTTTACCTTCCGGTTTTGCTCAACGATCGATTGTCACCAAACTTGGCAGAATGGTTTACCAGACGGCGGATCCGACCTTTTGGACACCGCACCTGGACGAACATAGTGACTCATTACCGACGCTGGTATTTTTGCATGGGTTTGGCGGCGGCTCATCGGCTTACGAATGGTCAAAGGTGTTTCCTGCCTTCGCCACCGATCATCGGATTCTGGCACCGGATTTGATCGGTTGGGGACAATCGGATCATCCTGCCCGCCGTTATCAGGTAGATGACTACATCACAACCATCATCGAGTTTTTAGAACAAACCTGTAGCGGCGCTACTCCGGTAATCGCATCTTCCCTGACCGCCGCGATCGTGATTCGAGCCGCGATCGCCCGTCCCGATTTGTTCCAATGTTTGATTCTGTCTACCCCCGCCGGACTCTCGGACTTTGGCGAGAATTACACCCGCAGCTTATTTGCTCAAATTGTTAAAGTGCCGATTCTCGATCGCCTGATCTACAGTACCGGCGTAGCCACCCGCGAAGGGGTCAGTACGTTTCTGGAACAACGTCAGTTTGCCCAACCTAACCGCATCTATCCCGAAATTGTCCAGGCTTACCTGGAATCTGCCCAGCGACCAAACGCGGAATATGCTGCCCTCTCCTTTGTTGGCGGTGATCTCTGCTTCGATCTATCCCTCTACATGCCGCAACTTACGGTACCGACAGCCATCTATTGGGGCAAAGCTTCGCAGTTCACCGGTCCAGCGATCGGGCAGCGATTGGCAGATCTGAATCCTCAGGCAGTAAAAGCCTTTCAAATTCTGGATGACACCGGACTCACGCCTCATCTGGAATTACCCGCCGTGACGATCGGGTTAATTCGTCGTTACCTGAAGCTGCTGCAAGACTAGGACTCCAGGATGCGAATGTCCCGCACGTTCAGATTCCCGAAGGAGTAGCGGAATCCCTCAATTTCGATCGGAGTGCCAATCTTAATCTTCTTGTTGCCCAGCACCGGCCCATCTTTGGTAATTTTGGCTTTTCCCGCTAAGGTCACCAACATATTACTACTGAGTCGTGCTTCCGGTCGGGGGTCGGGGAGGGCTTTGACCTGACCATCGGGTTGAGGCACTGCCAGACTCTCCGGCAATCTCTCTACCGATTTAATCGTCACTTCCCCATAGGGTTCGTTGCGGATAATCAAATTGGTCTTTTCGCCGGGTTTCATTAACGTCCCGACATTTTGGGATGCCGTTCTAATCACGACCTCCACTTCCACCGGTTTTGTCGGAATACCAATTTGAGCCACCGAGCTAGAGGCACCCGGAAACACAAAAATGCCGATGAGGACGAACACGATCACCAGGGCAGCCCCCACATCCAGCAGGTTAACCTTACCAAACAACCGTCCTTTAGAATCCACCAAAGCCATGAACGCTAATCCCGACTCTTACGAAGTTAAGCAATCCTGTGTCAGATTAGCACGACTTTTTCAGACCGTCACTCTACTAAAACGGCTAGATGTTTTTTCTCAGTTTTGGCAAAAAACTCTGTTGCGGTATCAAAAATTTCCAGGATTCGATCCATATCAGAAATATCAAACAGGCTCTTGGCTTGATCATTCAGACCACAAAGACAGAGTTTGCCTCCCGCCAGTCGCATTCTGGTATGCATTGAGACGATGCTCCCTAAGCCAGAACTATCAATGAAATCCACTGACTGGAGATTGACTAATATCAATGGCGGCTTACCTTTGAGGCAATGATTAAATTCTTGTAGTAAATCTGGCGCGGTCGCTGCCGTCAAAATACCAGACGGTTGCAGCACTTTGATATCCGTATTGGCAGACATTGGTTGAACTCCTGGGAGTGATGAAGAGGTAGAGCAAAGTATGAGTTCTGCACCCTGAGTAAATCTGCACCTGTAACATCACGGTTGCTGGCTGGTTAATTTGTTACTTCGGCTGAGTGACCAACCCGATGTACCGATTCAGATGGTTGTAGACATAAACTAGCGAGCTTTATTTGCTCCCACTGTAGTTTTTGAGATCGTTAATAGTCAAGGGATCGTTTTGAGGTTTACAGGAATCCTACGGAAGGATTCTTTCAGGTAAACCTATGATGAAACAGTCGATCGTCGAATAATTAGTCGCTAAGTATAAATGCCAAAAGGTCATTTTTTATACGCAAAATCCGAACTTTTTTAGGGCGATTGGCGGTTGACTACCCAGATCTATCACGTCGGTATCACCTGACATTTTTCCTATAACCTGCTAAATTACGCAAAAGCTACTCACACACGATCGAACACGCCTTTAACAGCATTTATTGAGTAATTTTTGGCAATATGAAGCGGATCTCAATCACCTCTGTAGCTACCCTCCTGACTCTGGCTGTTAGCTCTGTAGCCGTTCAAGCACAGCCCAGTGGCTTTGTCTCTGATGGTCAAACCAATTCCTGTGTAAACCAGGCTCGTGCGAGTGAGAATCCGACTGTAAACATCTTGGCGGTCGGTAGAGCGAAGAATTTAGCCCGTCAAGCGGCTGAATCTGCCAATGGTGGACTGGGCAATTATCATGCGGAGAATGCCATGCATGGTCCGATCGGGGGAGTGAATTGCACTGCTAACGATAACGGTACCATGACCTTTACCTTTCAAGGGGGTAGACCCGGATTTACGACTCCTACGGTGCAGACAACGGTGACGGTTGATCCAGCGAATTGGACTGTAACCGTAGACTCCAATGGACCGATCGGGTCATAAAGCCTCTTCGTTCACCCCTGGAGCTTGATGCGGTAGGGGCAAACTGGGTGACTGCTCCAGGCTGGGGCAATTGTCCCTTATGCAGGCAGCCAAGTTTCCAAAGGCGTTGCCGCATTCAGCAGCGAAAGTAATACGCCAGTTTGTTCCTGACCACTCGTTGCCAGATCACTGTGGCAGAGATACACTTTTTCCCGCGATCGTCCCAGTAAATCCAGTAAAATTCGCCGTAATCGCTGTTCATTACTGGTCATCAGGTCTGTTGCTGTCCAGGCGCGTCCAGACCAGGATTGCAGGAATAAGGGGGCAGCAAATAAGGCATCGACTCCACTTAACCACCGAGGTGAGCCAGCATCCAGCCAAAATTGCCAGCGATGTGCCCGCCGACTGGAGCGGTACTGAAACACATTCGCTAAGGTGACGGCATTACTAGCAGGTCCGATCGGGCGAACGGGGTAGGGATTAGCCGTGACAGTGCCACTTTGCAAAAGCTGGATGAACTGGCTGATCGTTTGAAAACCAGCCGAATCACTACGATCGCTCCGCCGCAACCGATCGCTGATCTCCCAATAATGCTGGGCTGTCTCCATAAACTGCCGCAGGGACGCGAGTTGATCGAAGGGTAATGCTCCCCCACCCAGGAAAAATTGCTGAATGGCGCGATCGAGACAGGCAACCGCACTCGGAATTAATCGCTGTGACAGTTGGGTTTGTTGCTGTTCAATCCAATCCACAATGGTTTGATAGGCGGTAGAGGCTTGATAACCCAGGCGATCCCACCGGGGGAAGGTTGTGGTGGGTAACAACCGGGGGCGATCGGGGTGCGGAGCAAAGCAGAAGTCTGCTAACAATCCTGCTCGTACCGGATCAATCAAGGCGGGATACAGCGCTGAACTTAAGGATAGACGTGATCCATCCCGTTCTTCACCTTCTCCATCTCCCCCATCTCCCCGATCTCGCCAGCCTCTACCCCTGCCAGGGGATTGACTTAACACCACCAACATTTCAGCCACGGCATCGCGATCGACTAATCGCCCTAAATAGGGATAGACCAGTGTGAGCAAGGTTAATAAAGCCCGAATGATCGGCGAACTGGTGAGTGGACGCTGATCGTTGAGCGATTCCACGGGAATGTGATGTTTGGACAGAATTTCACTCAAACTATACCGGGCGATCGCATCCAAGCCCGGACTGATTACTGCAACCTCCTGGGGTTCAACCTGATGGGTCTGTACCGCTTCCAGAATCACCTCAGCAACTCGGCGCAGCAGTTGAGCGCGGGAAATGGTTTGGATCGTCTGTATGGTTTCTGGCAGAGCGGCAAAAAAGGTGGGATTAGTGGCAAGTTCCACGACAGATGCGCCTAATTCCAGGCTTAAACCAGGCTCAACTGGAGTGGCTAACACCTCAACGTCACACCGATCCGCCAGACCTGCCAAATACTCAGGATCGGCTCCCAAACCCAGCCGTACCGCACCATCCGGGTTGTAGGTAAAGGCCGCCTTGACTCCGGCATCCAGCATGACTTCAAACAGATGTCGGGCGATCGCTGGATATTCATCGACATCATCGGCGAGCACGATCGCGTAACGTTGGCAAAGATGTTGCTGATAGGTGGGATGGGGGAGCAGGTATTGTCCATACAGTCCGGTGGTGATGCCGTAGGTTAACAAGCCCCGTTCTAAGCACCAGTTCTGCCACTGTTGCAGCATTTCCCCCACCGTTTGAGGCGGAATTGGTAACTCACTATTCCTGTCGCCCAAGCCTTGCTCCAGAATGGTGGGAATCTCCGCGATCGGGATTTGAGCTAAAGCCGCCAGTTGCAATAAATCCAAGACCCGCCGGACTAACCGCGACTCATTCACGGCTGATTGTCCGATCGCCCGATCAATCTGGGCTCGCCAGAGGCGGGTGGCTAGTTCCTGCTCATTTTCTGGGTTTAATCGCAGGGGAAATTGGGCTTTGAGGTCGAGTTGTTGAATTAATAGCGGCCAGAACAGAATCACTTCGGTTTCAAAAAAGCCAAGGGGGGTTGTGGCGTGAACGGGATATTTGCCTGCCGTTGCCCGAGTCAGCCGATCGACCAGATCAAAGCGGTTATCCCCGATCGCGGCTAACGCCAGCACTCCCGGCATCTCCAGGGATGGGGAATGATCGCCTATTGGCTCTGCTACCCCTATGCCAGCGTGACTCTGCGGGTCAACCTGTGCCATCCAGCGACAGAACTGCTGAATTAGCCGAGTTGTTTTGCCACGGCGGGTGGCTCCGGTAATCCAAACTGCCTCGTAATTCACCAATTACCCTCAAATGATTTTGTTACAATCTCTTGGTACTTCAACTGTAGCGCTCTCAAGATTTGATGCTTCATCTCTAGACGGTTGATGGGGCTGAAGCAACCGGCCATGATGGTTAGAAATGTTGCATTAGCCTCGCCTCTGGCTACGATCGCTTCAGAATTTAGCTCTATTCAGTTCTCTGGTTATTAAATTCGGACTTATTGCGGTTGGCATGTGTCATGAGAACATCTCTCTTTACAACCTTGAATCAATATATTCAAAACGCGAAACGGTGGTATGAAGACACCCCAGAACGTGCCTTAGATCAAGCTTACGATGCGGCTTTAATGATTCGGGCGATCGAAGATGAGCATTTTGAGGGGAGCAAAATCACTACAAATTCAACGCGCTACAGCCAAAATACCCTGGCATGTTTTCAAGCGGATTTAAGAAATTACTTGAAGATTGCTGAGTTGCGGTTAAGCGAATTCAGGGCAAGTCGGTTCTTTTTTAATCTGACTGATTTTTCTGCCAGTGTGCGATCGGGTTCCTATCCGGCTAGAACTCGGGAGCAAATTGAGGAGATCTTAGAAAAATTGAAGTTTATTGATCAGGTGATCGATCGCTATAAAACTCCGAATTCTTCTACCTCATTAGTGCCAGTCGCGTCGCCCAATTCTGTGAGTGGAGTGGATGAAAATGGCAGACTGGTCAATAACCCGCCTTCAGACGGTAAAGTGACTCAACAAACCTTTGTGCCGGGTTCAGCCGCTGGTGGAAGAACGCCCCGGAAAGGCGGTGGCGAAATGGTGTTGGATAAAACGGGTGTATTGCCCCGATCAATTCTCGGCACCTTGAATCGGATTAAACGGGATCTAGATCCGAATTCCGAACAGGAAGTGGTTCAAACGTTTCGGAGTTCTAAAAATAAAACAGCTACCGCGATCCGGTTTCTATTGTTGTTGATTATTGTCCCGTTATTAACCCAACAGATTGCTAAAAATGTGTTCATCAGTCAAATTGTCGATCGGGTCAGAGATCCGGCAGTTGCTGAACCATTTATTAACTATGAATTAGAAGAAGAAGCGCTGCGAGAACTACATATTTTTGAAGAACGATTGCGATTTAACGCCTTAATTGGTCGAGCGCCTAGAATTGCGGCTGAAGAACTGGAAACGTTAGTAGAGGAAAAGGCAAGGGAAATCGCTGATGTGTATAGTCGGCAGAGTTCCAATGCGATCAAAAATGTGTTTGCTGATGCCATATCCCTCGTTGCATTTGCGATCGTCATTGTGACGAATCGCCGAGGTATTGAAGCCCTCAAATCCTTTATGGATGATGTGGTGTATGGGCTAAGTGACAGTGCTAAAGCCTTTATTATTATTTTGTTTACCGATATGTTTGTCGGCTTTCACTCTCCCCACGGTTGGGAAGTGTTACTGGATGGCGTTGCCAAACACTTGGGATTACCGGCTAACCATGCCTTTATTTTTCTGTTTATCGCCACCTTCCCGGTGATTTTAGATACGATCTTCAAGTATTGGATTTTCCGCTACCTCAACCGCATTTCGCCTTCTGCCGTGGCGACCTATAAGGAAATGAATGAGTAGAGCAATGGCTGAGTAACGGACAAAACTTAAATTGCCCTCACCCCAACCCCTCTCCCAGAGCGGGCGAGGGGCTTTCGATGGATAGTTGCTTCCTGTGCCTGACCTACCACAAGGCGGGTACAGCCGGACCTGATGGTGGAGTTGGCGTAGTGGTCTGCGGGGGAGGGGATGGAATCGGTTGAACCACGGGTGGGGTGACTGGGTCGGGTGTAATCACCGGTTGTGGAATGGCACTCACAGGAATAAACGTGGGGTCAACTTCCCGTGGGAAATCATAGGCATCAATACAGGCTTCCAGGGCGGGAGCCGCCGCAATTTTTGCTCCTCTACTGACCCCTGTGACACAGCTAGCATAGCGATCGGGCAACAGGCTGCGCCGACAGTAATCCAAAACAGTATCATCCAGAGCCGTTGAAACTTGTCCCCGCACATCCAGCACACACCTTGCCATCTCCACAGGTCGTCTCACTTGGCGACAGGCTTCTAGTGCTGCTCCCGCCGCGATCGGTGAATTACGACTGATCCGGCTAACACAATCCGAAATGTCATTGGGTCTCAGGGCGCGGGAACAGGCATCCGCCGCCGCTTCTGGTGCAATTTGCAACCCGACTAGGCGGTTGGTGCAACTGTCAAAGTCATTCGCGATCGCGGGGTCTAGGGGGAAGGTAACGGCAAATAGACCAGCCATGATGCTGAACCCAGCCAGACCTCGGCTGAAGTAAAGCGGTCGGAGAAATTTCATCAGGGTTGAGAATGGGAATGATGGGTATGACATGGTAAAACCTTGCACTGACAGGCAGAAGCCATAATGCTGCCGTTATCTTCGCATATCTTTCAGTGTGGCAGGCATCGGCGCAGTGATTATAGCCTGTCTATTTCCCAGGGCAGTGATAATTTGAGCCAGAAATGTTACATAGGGAATGCAGGAGTTGGTGTTGCTGGCAAGCGGTTCTCTGTAAAGAAAGCCTAATTTTTAACTCAGAATCGAAATAAAAAATGCTACCACTTTACCCGAATTCATGACCCTTAATCCTCTACTCTGGTAAGAGTAAACAAGCAAACTTCAATAAGCCAGAGGATACCCCGGTATGCATCTGAGTGAAATTACCCACCCGAACCAGTTGCACGACCTTTCGATACATCAACTCCAGCAGCTTGCCCGCCAGATTCGTGAGAAGCATTTGCAAACGATCGCGGCATCTGGTGGTCACCTCGGACCTGGTTTGGGGGTGGTAGAACTGACCCTTGCGTTGTACCACACTCTGGATCTCGATCGCGACAAAGTCGTGTGGGACGTAGGACACCAGGCATATCCGCATAAGTTGTTGACTGGTCGTTACTCCCGTTTTCATACCTTGCGACAAAAAGATGGCATTGCGGGCTATCTCAAGCGCTGTGAAAGCAAGTTTGATCACTTCGGTGCAGGTCATGCCTCCACCAGTATTTCGGCAGCGTTAGGCATGGCATTAGCGCGGGATCTGCAAGGGGACAAATACAAAGTGGCGGCGGTGATTGGGGATGGAGCCTTGACAGGTGGCATGGCGTTGGAAGCCATTAACCACGCGGGTCATCTACCCAAAACGAATTTGCTAGTTGTCCTGAATGACAACGAAATGTCGATCTCTCCTAATGTGGGAGCCATTCCCCGTTACCTGAACAAACTTCGCTTAAGTCCACCGGTACAATTCCTGTCTGAGAATTTGGAGGAGCAGTTTAAGCATCTGCCCTTTGTCGGCGGTTCTCTGGCTCCCGAATTGGGTCGGGTCAAGGAAGGGATGAAGCGGTTAGCAGTGCCCAAAGTCGGGGCGGTGTTTGAAGAATTGGGCTTTACCTACATGGGACCGATCGATGGTCACAACCTGGAGGAACTGATCGCTACCTTCCAGCAAGCCCATAAACAACCAGGGCCAGTGCTGGTGCATGTGGCAACGGTAAAAGGAAAAGGCTACGAACTAGCTGAAAAAGACCAGGTTGGCTACCATGCCCAATCGCCGTTTAATCTCGCTACTGGCAAAGCCATTCCATCGAACAAACCCAAGCCACCCAGCTATTCCAAGGTGTTTGGCGAGACCTTGAGCAAGTTGGCAGAAAACGATCCTCGGATTCTTGGGATTACGGCGGCAATGGCGACGGGGACGGGATTGGACATTCTGCAAAAACGGGTGCCCAATCAGTACATTGACGTGGGGATTGCCGAGCAACATGCGGTAACACTAGCCGCAGGCTTAGCCTGTGAGGGTATGCGCCCCGTAGCGACGATTTACTCCACCTTCCTGCAACGGGCATTTGACCAGATTATTCACGATGTCTGTATTCAAAATCTGCCTGTATTCTTCTGTATGGATCGGGCGGGGATTGTGGGTGCCGATGGACCGACGCACCAGGGAATGTATGACATTTCCTATCTCCGTTGTATTCCCAACATGGTGCTGATGGCTCCCAAGGATGAAGCGGAACTGCAACAAATGCTCGTCACCGGAATTCAGTACACAGGTCCGATCGCCATGCGCTATCCCCGAGGCAATGGTTACGGAGTACCCTTAATGGAAGAAGGCTGGGAGCCGTTGCCGATCGGGAAAGGGGAAATTCTCCGCCAGGGCGATGATGTGTTGCTGGTGGGTTATGGCTCAATGGTTTATCCAGCGATGCAAACGGCAGAAATCCTCAGTGAACATGGGATCGAGGCAACGGTAGTCAATGCCCGCTTTGCCAAACCGCTAGACACCGAATTGATTCTGCCTCTGGCTCAAAAGATCGGTCGGGTGGTGACGCTGGAAGAAGGTTGTCTCCCTGGTGGCTTTGGCTCTGCGATCGCGGAAGCCCTGCTGGATGCGGAGGTGACTGTGCCAGTGACTCGCATTGGCGTTCCGGATATCTTGGTGGATCATGCTGAACCGAACGAATCCAAGTCCGAACTGGGGTTAACGCCACCGCAAATGGCAGAACGGATTCTGAAGCTATTTAGCCAGCAACCATCTGCTGTCAATGTTTAAAGCCATTTCCAGAAGAATTTATCTCCACAAATTGTAGGGGTTTGGCATTCGGTCAATAGTCTTCGCAATCGGTCAGAGATAATCTGCCGAATGCTAAACCCGTACAGGGGTAAGATCTTTCTCAGAGATCTCCTGAGTAATTGCGTTAAATTGATCAGCTTAAGAAGTCGATCGCGGGAGCATCCCTACGATCGACTTTCCTGTTGCTGGGATAGGTCAATTCATTCATTTTGGGATGCGTTAGGCTATGGCTAATCCGACTTATCGGTAAGGGAGAGTTGTGCTGTTATGACGATCGCCGCTCCAGTCAAAATTCCGATTAAAAATTTGCAATTAGCGACCGGCAGCATGGTGACGATCACCGAGGTGAGTTGGGAGGAGTTTGAAGCCATCCTGACTGAACTAGGAGAAGACCGTCGGACTCGGATCGCATACTGCAATGGTGTGTTGGAGATTATGTCACCGTTACCGGCTTACGAGCGGTTTCATCGGCTGATTGCTGCTATTGTCACTACGCTATTAGATGCCCAGGAACGGGATTGGGAGGACTTTGGTTCTACCACTTTTAAAGAAAAAGCGAAAAAAGTTGGACTGGAACCGGATACCTGTTTTTATATCGCTCATGCTGAGGCGGTGCGGGATTGTCTGCGGATGGATTTAAGTGTGTATCCACCGCCTGATCTGGCGATCGAAGCAGATGTCACCTCTAAAACGACTCTGGATGCTTACGAACTGCTACAAGTCCCCGAAGTCTGGATTTATGACAGTGGCAAGCTGATGATTTATCTGCTGGAGAACGGGCAATACCAGGAATCAACTGTCAGTCAAGTATTTCCTCATCTGGCTATTTCTGTCCTCGTTCCTGAGTTAATTGCTAAAGCCTTACAAGTGGGTAGTAGTCAGATGTTGCGTGACCTACGGCGACAAATGACCCCAGGGGGACTAGTAGAATGAGGAGTGCTGTTGACTCCCGAAGCAAAATTCATGGCTGCTAATCCGGTATATCCCGTGATCTGGAAGGACGATCGCGTCCTGTTAATTGACCAAACCCGTTTACCGAATGAGTATGAGGTGGTAGATATCCACCAATCCGAAGACATGGCAACGGCGATCGAAACCATGATTGTCCGGGGTGCGCCTGCAATTGGAGTGGCAGCAGCCTATGGTATGTACCTGGGAGCGCGAGAGATTCAGACCCACGATCGGACGCAATTCCTGGCGCAACTGGAATTAGTGGCGAAGCGGCTACGGGCAACTCGTCCTACGGCGGTGAATCTGTTTTGGGCGATCGATCTGATGCTGAAAACCGCTCATCAAACCACGGGTGAGGTTGATCACATTAAAGCGGTACTGTTAGAAACGGCTCAAACCATTAATACCGATGATGTGCGAACCTGCCAGCAAATTGGCGATCATGGCTTAACCGTGTTACCTAGCCAGCCCGGAAAACTGCGATTGCTGACTCACTGTAATGCCGGAGCCTTAGCCACCGCCGGGTATGGGACAGCCCTCGGAGTCGTGCGATCGGCATGGACAGCCGGACGGTTAGAACGGGTATTTGCCGATGAAACTCGTCCGCGTTTGCAAGGGGCAAAACTAACCGCCTGGGAATGTGTACAGGAAGGGATTCCCGTCACAGTGATTACCGATAATATGGCGGCTCACTGTATGCAGCGCGGCATGATTGATGCGGTGGTGGTAGGAGCCGATCGGATTGCGGCAAATGGCGATACCGCCAATAAAATTGGCACTTATAGCGTGGCACTGGTTGCCAAAGCTCACAACATTCCGTTCTTTGTAGCAGCACCGTTATCCACGATCGATTTTGCGATTACGGATGGTAGTCAGATCCCGATCGAAGAACGCCATCCCAGTGAGGTTTACTCCGTAGGTGACACGATACTTTGTCCAGAAGGCGCTGAATTCTACAATCCCGCGTTTGATGTCACACCAGCCCACTTAATCGCCGCCATTATTACCGAACATGGGGCGATCGCTCCGGCAGATTTGCAAGCTCGTCTACAGCCTCTAGTCGCTGTTTAGATCATTCGCTTGGCATGTGATCATTCACCCCATTAACCATAGGAGCATTTTTCCGCTCTCCACCCTTTTTCCCTAAAATACTGTGTACACACAAGTATCTGTTTGATGGTTAAGGCTGTCTCGCCCCCTATATCCCCCAATGCTGGGGGACTTTGAAGGTTCTAATTCCCCCCAAATTTGGGGGGCTAGGGGGGCAAAATCTGGATCTTGAGGTGGTTAAGGAGGGCTGCTAAAACATGGTTTAACGGCTACCTGCGGCAGATGGTGGACGATAAAAGCTGGCAATCAACGCGATCGTGAACCACCACAGAGTATTGACCTCGGGACGGTACAGCACCGTATCCACTAAGCCATGCCCCATCATGCCAACTAACGACGCGATCGCTGCCATCAACCAGAACCCCTGCGGATCACCGAGCGATCGCAGCCGTTGCAACTGACTCCAACCGAGATTAAACGTGACCAGAAGCAACCAGAGGAAACAGGTAAATCCAATAATGCCCGCTTCTACTAAGACTTCCAGGTAAATCGAGTAGGCACTGAGGGCAGAAAATTTGGGGCGTTGGTAGATTGGGTAGATTTTGTTGAAGGCACTATTGCCGGGACCAATCCCAATCACCGGGCGATCCTTAATCATTTCGATCACTGATTCCCAGACATTGATCCGAAAGTTATTACTGCTATCCCCCCGTCCGGCAAAGATGCTAAAGACGCGATCGCGCAGGGGGTCAACCACCAGAACAGCTAGCACTAACACCGCCGCCGCACTGCCAACCACGATCGGCATTGCCCAGCGTTGCCAAAATCCAGGTAGATAAATACTCCACCAATGCACGAGCAGAATGCCCATGGCAAACAGGGACACTACCATGCCAATCCAGCCGCCACGACTAAAGGTTAAGACCAGGCAGGCAGCATTCACCAATACCATCGTCATAGCCAGGGCTTTAGGAAGCCAGCGTTGCCAAACAAATACCGCCCCAATACTGAAGATCACCGCCGGTACGAGATACCCCGCCAGCAAATTCGGGTTTCCCAGATAGCTAAAGACCCGCGTTGTTTTAGATAACGGTGATTCTGGATCAACCCAGGTGGCTAAGGCAGGAGTTCCGGAAAACCATTGCTGTAACCCATAGACACTGACAATCAAAGTGACATGCAGGTAAAGGGTCAGCAGCCAGTTACGGATGCGGGGCGATCGCAATACCCGCGCCATCAGCACAAACAAACACAGGTAAAGGGTCAGTTTGAGCAATCCACTCAAGGCAGCGGCTTTGACAGGAGACATGGCAGTTGCCACGATCGCCACCCCCCAATACAGCAACACCAGCAAGTGAATGGGAGTCATGACACCAGCCGCACGCCGATCGCCACTACTGCTCGACCATGACCCATAGCCGACCTCATCGGATAGGGTGAGCAGGAACCAGTAGGCTCCGGTGGCTGCCATCAGAAGTCCAATCAGGGCATTATTGGCAAAGGGAACCAGTCCAAACACCAGCATGATCAGTACGGTGCCAATTTCGTCTGCCCATTGCATCAGCCAGCTACTTTGCCGCCAATGGCGCAACATCCCGATCGGGCGATGCAAATAACTGCCACTGACCCATTGAGGCAAGGCAATTGTAGATAAAGTCAGGGATTGCCAGAACGAACTCATAAATTACACAGGGGAGGAAAACCAGAATTCAGGATGGGGACATCCGGAATCTGAGCAACAACAAGTGATTGCTATTCTATAAGGTGAGTCAACGTTTCGGAGAATTCAGATGGCACAACGGCTAAAACGCTGGGAATCGCCTCGACGACAGGGGCGCAATGATAAAGGTAAGGGTGGGTCTGCCCGCCAACGCCAGCGCCGCAAACAGTTTCAAGCTCTACGGCAAAAGCTCAAAGATCAATCACCACCATCGCCGCACAATCAGCAAATACCACCAGGGGGAAGCTTACCGCTTCCCCTTATTTTTTGGTACTGTCATGCCTGCTAGCGATCGCAACCGTTATCTAAACCTTAGATTGAATTATTTCAGTAAAGCTTAAACTTCTCTCAGGCGTAATCCAGGTATACTTTTTATCTTCATAATAAGAAAAAATTCTGAGCATATTCAGCGTCCGGGGCATCTGCATGGTGCCATTGCCAGGGTGTACGGAATTAGTCTGTTCCTGAAAATTTTAAGGACAAAGGAATTCATCATGACTCGATGCTGGGGGAGAGTAGGCTGGCAGTTGGGTTTGGTAAGCTATTGCTGCCTGATAGGAGCCTTCGCGATCGAGGTCGCCCATGCTCAACTGATTCCCGATCGCACGTTAGGCAATGAGCCGTCCGTCGTGACTCCAAATGTGCTAATTCGGGGCAGTCGTGGCGATCGGATTGAGGGTGGGGCGCAGCGAGGGGTGAATCTGTTTCACAGCTTTCAGGATTTAAATGTAGCGGAGTTGCAGCGAGTCTATTTTGCCAATCCGGTTGGGATCGAAAATATTCTGACGCGGGTTACAGGAACCAATCCCTCCCATATTCTTGGAACCCTCGGAGTAGACGGGGTTGCCAATCTGTTTCTGCTCAATCCCAATGGCATTCTGTTTGGGCAAAATGCCCGCCTGGATATTGCCGGATCCTTTGTTGCCAGTACCGCCGATCGCTTGGTGTTTGGTCAGGGGCTAGAGTTCAGTGCCGTCAATCCCCAAGCCGCGCCATTACTGACGATCAATCTTCGTCCCGGCTTACAGTACGGTAGCAACCCTGGCACGATCACCAATACTGGCAACCTGACAGTCGGACAAGATTTGACTCTGGCAGGCGGCAATCTCTTGTTGCAAGGGTCACTCCAAGCCGGACAAAACCTGACACTGCAAGCGACTGATACTGTGCAAGTGCGGGACAGCGTAACCACACCGTTTACAGCCAGCGCTGGAGGGCAATTACTGATTCAGGGCGATCGCGGCATCGATCTGTATGCCCTGAACCATCCCAATAGTGGTTTGTTTGCGAGGGGGGATATAGTCTTGCGATCGGCAAATCCGATCAATGGGGATGCTCATTACACCACAGGTGGCAGTTTTCGGGTCGAGCAACTCAATGGTAGTCCAGGCGACTGGGGTAGTGGGGATGATCCGATCATTCGGGCTAGTGGCGATGTCAGTTTTACCAGTTATACGGGTGGCTCCTTGCATATCCTGGCCGGTGGCTCGGTCACGGCAGGGACGATTACGATTAACGGGACGGCTCCAGCCACCAGTTCTTTACAGGAAACCGTTACCCTGTCGGATGGCACAACGCTCGCGATCGATGGCAGCACCCAACCCACTTTAGATATCCGCGCGGGAACAACAGCATTTAACAGTCCGATCGGTTTAACCGGGCTACCATCTCCAATGGGTTTAACCCTGGCTGGTACTCCCTCTAGTGCAGATATCACCGTTGGCACTATCACCATCACGCAACCCAACGGTCTGGTGTATCTCTCCAACCGCCATCAACCCAACTCTGCTCTCAACAGTCCCAACGGGATTCAAATTAGTGATATCACTGTAGCAAGCGACATGCAAGGCGGTGCTGTAGTGATCGATAGTCGGAGTACGATTACAGGCACTGGCTTAGTTGATACCTCAGCCTTTGATGATGCCGGGAATGTCACCATGCTGGCAGCCGGGAATATTAACTTAACGGCGACGGCAGGCGGCACCGCCATTCAGGCAATTGGCGCATTGGGCGGTCGGATTACGCTCCAGAGTGACGCGGATCTGACGATTACCGGAGCGGGCGATCGCCAGAATTTTGCGGTTTGGAGCATTAGTACCTCGGATTCGACCACGGCAAAGGGGGGAGATGTGAGTGTGACGGCTCGCAATCTGACGCTCCGGAATGCCGGAACCCTCCTAGCCGCAACCGCCGGTACAGCCCAGGGCGGTGATCTGAATTTAACAGCAGACACGATTTCGATCGATAACAGTGAGGCAGATACGGCAGTCTTTCCGGGTGCGAGTGGCAATGGCGGTAAGATTACCGTTAACACCCGATCGCTGACTCAAAACAACGGGTCGATTCTAGCCGTGAACCTGGGATTAGGAAATACAGGGGATGTCACGGTTAATGCGGATTCGGTGGTGCTGGAAAACTTGGCTGGAACGCTGAACACTACCAGTCAGATGGGGACGTTGGTATTGGCGGGTGGAGTCGGTAATGCTGGGAATCTGACGCTGTTCACCCGATCGCTATCGGCTCGGAATGCTTCTCAACTGGTGGCAACGACTTTGGGACAGGGTAATGCGGGGAATATCACTCTGGTTGCCAGTGAGTTGATCCGGTTTGATGGCGCGATCGTGGATGAGGCAACGGTCGATCGCCTGGTTGATACTGTGCCTACGGGGGCTGTCAGTACCGTCCAACCTGATGCCATTGGCCAGGGGGGGAATATTTGGATCCAGACTCCCTCCCTAACGCTGACGAATGGTGCCCAAATTCGGACAGCAACGCTGGGAATTGGCAATGCGGGGAATGTGGCGATCGCGGCAGATGTGTTGGTGTTGGATGGTGTGGCTCGTAGTACCGAGCGACCCAGTGGCATTACCAGTGCGGCTCTCTCAACCGCCGTAGGGAATGGTGGAGCCATTACGATCCAGGCAGGAACAGTCTCACTCACAAATCAAGCAGCCATTAGTGCTACGACTGAAACCAGAACGGGTAGCCGTGGGGCAACGGTGAGTGGGCGGGGCGGAGATATTAGTCTAGATGTAGACTCATTAGTTCTGTCAGGCGGCGGGCAACTTCGCAGTAATACCAGTGGACAGGGAGATGCGGGTAATCTCAGTATCCGGGCGGCAAACAAAATTGTGGTGCAGGATAAAAATAGTGGGCTGTTTGCCAGTACCGCGAACCGTTCCTCCGGGAATGGGGGCAGAATTACGATCGCTACTCCCAACCAACTGTTCCTCCGCGATCGGGCAGAGATTTCGGTCGATAGTGATGGTAGCGGGATCGGCGGTGATATTCAGATTCAGGCTGGTTCACTGACAGTAGATCGAAATGCCAGAATCTCGGCGGAAACCGCTAGTAATACTGGGGGAAATATTGCTCTGCAAGTCCCTGGAATCCTATTAATGCGACGGCAAAGTCAGATCTCAACCACGGCGGGCACGATTGGGGCAGGGGGCAATGGGGGCAACATTCAGATTCAAGCAGGCTTTATCGTAGCGGCTGATTTGGAAAATAGTGATATTACCGCGAATGCCTTTCTAGGGAATGGCGGCAGGGTGGAGATTGCCACCCAGGGAATTTTTGGGATTCAGTTTCGTCCCCGTCTTACTCCCCTGAGTGACATTACTGCCAGTTCGGAGTTTGGGGTAGCTGGGATCGTTTCCATTACTACGCCGAATCTGGATCCCACCCAGGGACTGGCAGATCTGCCCGACAATCCGGTGGATGCTTCTCAGTTAGTCACTCAAAGTTGTGCTCCTGGTGGGAGTAATCTTGCCACCAAGCAAGGAGAATTTATTATCACGGGTCGGGGTGGGTTGCCATCGGCTCCTGGTGATATCCTGAATCCTATCTCAACCTGGCAAGACTTCCGACCATTGCCGCCTACCGTGGCGCAACGATCGCCCCACCAGCAAACGTCACCATCCCAACCGGACGCGATCGTGGAGGCTCAAGGCTGGATCACCCAACCGGATGGTCAGATTGTGTTGATTGCCTCTACAGCAACTGGATTCCCTCCCACCGTCTGGTCGCCTGGTGATTGTCCTGCCTTCAGCGAACCCGAGCACCATCCATGAGTCACCGAGCCAATGACCCGATCTGTCACTCTGGGACTTGACAAAACCTGCGTGACTACAATCACAACTTCATGAACTTTTTACTTATTCCCTGGAGAGCCTAAATGCCTCTGTCAGCCAGAAATTCAGCTTTTCCGGCTGACTCAGGTAATCCACGGACTGTATAACTATATTTTTTCTTTAAAGTTTCAGTATAAACACTGGTTGCCGATATGCCGTAGCGTTTAAGCTTCCTACTAGTTGAGGGCAGTCCTACGGAACTTGGGGCACGTAGAATTTTTTAGTAATTTAATCATCCCAACCAGCCTTTAAGGGAATAGAGGGATAGGGATATTATGGCTAATTTTGCTAATCCGCCATCTACGTGAAACTACGTTTATAGGGATGGAAATGCTACTTCATCTCTATGTTAAGAACTTCTCCTCAAGCCAAAAGCGACACCTGCTGCATTGTTTCATCTACATTTTTGCTTTAGGAGATAAGTTGAATGACTACCGTAATGCAGAAATTTGCTTTGGCGACGGCTGGTGCCGCAGCACTGGCGGTAGGCAGCATTGCTCCTGCTAATGCCTATGGATTGTCTGAACCAGAGCCGCCGATTTTGCTCAAGCAATTTTTGATCTCGGGGACAACGGGTTCTCTATTTGGGGAGAATGCCAATTACTTTAAGGAATATCAAAACGCCCAGTTTACCGGGCAATTGATCTACAACTTCAATGGCAAGGATGAAGCCCCCGATGATCCCGAGTGGGGGATTTATTCACTGCTTGACTTTGTGATCACTATTACGAATGATCATTACCCCGGCTTCCAATCCACTCTCACCTATGGTCCGAAGACCACGAAAGCCGCGATCGAAATTGATGAGTTTACAACTCCCATTCGGGGGGCAACGGTAGGCAACCATTCCCAGTACAATCCGACCCTGGCAGATTTCAATATGTACTTTAACTGCTATTCGGGCGATCGCAATTCTGTTCCCGATCGCGCTCCCTGCGGGTTCAATTCTACCTTTTCGTTCCTGACTCTCTATGGCGTAGCAGAGAAACCCGATCTGAGTGTAAGAATTCCGCTAGAATTTGGTACTATCACCGGACCCGTGGAAGCCGTTCCCGAGCCAACCACGATGGCAGGAATCGGTGTATTTGGCTTCGGGGCATTTTTGAAAAAACGGATGGCACGCAAAGCTAAGTCCTAACTCCTACTCAGGTGCATCTACAACTCATCTACTTCTCTGGTTGACTCGTTACTGTTTGACTGAGAACGGCTTGCCGCAAGTTGCCGTGGTGGTCAGTCAACAGTCGATCGCTGGCTTCAGCATCCAACCCAGTCCAGTGCATCACTAACGCCAATTTCACGTTACGACCGCTCTTTTCCAGTAAATATCCCGCATCTTCACGGCTTAAATCCGTCAGGTCACAAATAATTCGCAGCGCCCGATCGTGCAATTTGGTATTGGTGACTGCCACATCCACCATGCGGTTGCCGTACACCTTCCCCAGTTGCACCATCACCCCCGTTGACAGAATATTCAGGGCTAGTTTAGTAACGGTGCCAGCTTTGAGGCGGGTAGAGCCAGCTAATACTTCGGGGCCCACCAGTAACCGGATATCCACATCCACCGGCAGGCTGACTTGTTCGGTGGGAACACAGGCAATCAACATTGTGGTAGCACCCCGTTGCCGCGCCGCCTGTAACGCTCCATGCACATAGGGAGTGGTTCCCCCTGCCGTAATGCCAACGACCACATCTAATTGGGTAATGCGGTGGTGCGCGATCGCCGTAGCCCCATCCTCTTCTCGATCCTCCAGGTCTTCCGAACTGCGGATCAAAGCTCCTGCCCCGCCAGCAATGATGCCCTGGACTAACTCTGGATCGGTGCAAAAGGTGGGTGGGCATTCGGCGGCATCCAGCACACCTAACCGACCACTGGTACCGGCTCCGACGTAAAACAATCGTCCCCCACGTCGCAAGGCTGCTGTGGTTAGCTCGATCGCCGTTGCCAGGGATTGACGGGCAGCCGCGATCGCGGCGATCGTTTTGGCATCCTCCTGGTTAAATAAATCAACTAATTCTAATGCCGTCAATTGATCCAGATTGTGACTATTGGGGTTGGCTTGTTCGGTCAACAAGTGACCCCGTTCGGTTAAATTCTGCATAGTTCTGGTGTGCTATCCCTTCCGGTTGCGAGGTCTGTGGTTACAACAAGCCTTCTAAGCGGCGACGAATCGAATCTAAATCACTGTCGGGTAAGGTCGATTCTTCAGCTTCCGCCTCAAGCTGCCAATCTGTCGCATCCACGTTCTTTTCGGGTGGCACGATCAGTAACCGTTCCGCATCGGTTTGGGGCACAAAGCCACTGGGAACGATCTGGCAGATGTACCCGGCACTTTGACAAAATTCCTCAATCTCTTCCTGCTCAATCTCTTCGACCGAAGGCGCGGGAAAGTCTTGTGCTTCGAGCAACAGGGCATACCGAGTGGCATCATCCTCGTCTTCAAACATCAACACCAGGTTATGCTCGCCAACTTGCAGGGTATGAAGTCCTTCATTATCGGTTCCGGGGTTAAACAGCAAGACAAATACGTGCATGACCTCTATCTATAATTCTTGCGATCGCTCCCTCAATCTTAATGCGATCTATTCATCAGAACTCGATCCCTCCAGATTGACGATCGCCCGGTTGCCATAGTCCTGGATCATGAGTGGGTGATGGATCTATTCCACCTTGCCATCCACCTTAAGGTTTGCCAGGTCGCCAGTCGTCACTTTTAGGGGTTGGTTACTGGCATTCTGCACATCAAATTGCCCATTCTCCCGCAGAACATTTGCCTGCAACATCGGTTGGGCATCACCCGCCACCACAATACCGTCCCGTTTGTTGTTGGCAATCAAGTTTTGGCGGAGGGTAGGACGGGAATTACCGACGATCACTAATCCATCGAGATTTTGAATCACTTGGTTGTTAATCAGTTCTGGCTTGGCTCGCTCGCCGATCGCGACACCGTACCCACTATCCCGAATAATGTTACGTTCCAGCAATCCGCCACTGTCGCGGGTAAAGGATACCCCATTGCCCTGATTTTGATTAAACAGGTTATCGCGCACGATCGGAGTGGCTGTAGTCGAGACAAATACTCCTTCCCGGTTGTTGTCGATAAACGTGTTGTTGGCGATCGTGGGAGAACCCGCTTCCACCCAGACAGCGGAGCCACGAGTATTGGCATTTTTCAACGTCAGTCCGGATACCGTGGAACCATCCTTGGCAACGATCGTCACATTTTGTCCCGCCCAACTGGGACTGAGAAACTTACCACCCCCACTAATCTCAATCCCTCGCCCTCGGGAAGACGGTTCTCCCCGCAGGGTGACTCCGGTGGGCAGAATCAACGGAAAGGTTTCGCCAGATTGACTGGTGTAAGTTCCCGGACGCAGTTGCACTGTGCTACCCGCTTTTGCCACTGCCAGAGCCTGGGTAATTGTCCGAAATGGATCTGCCTCCGTCCCTGTGCCTGCCCGTTCGGCTTGTGGATCAACATAAAGGATAGTGGCAGAAGCGGGATCACCGGGACGATCGGGGTTAGGTGACGGACGATCGGCGATCGACGCTTGGGGAGCAGGTGACGCAGGGCGATCGGGGGAATTTCGTTGAATGGACACCGTCCACTCCCCCTCCCGGCAACTCCCCAGTAGCAACAGGCTGCCTAGAACCAGCATTTGGCTAAAACGACGCAACATTCACCTCCTGTTTAGATAAATCTCTATCCCTAGAAATACGCTTTGCGATAGTGCGGCTTGTACTATCTAAGGTAAAATCCAGGTGTTAAGTTCTGTTTCCGTCCATTACATAGACATTTTTCTGGATGAAGACAGTTTGCCAGGATAATTGACCGGGCAAGCAAGGCTGATAGACTTTAACGCAAGACTAGAGAGAGAGAAGAACACAATGGCATTTGAACAGCCCCCCCTTCCCTTTGCAATGGGTGCGCTTGAACCGTATGGCATGAAAGCGGAAACGTTTGAATATCACTACGGCAAGCATCACAAAGCGTATGTGGACAACCTGAACAAGCTAACTGAAGGTTCTGACTTGGCAAATAAGTCTTTGGAAGAGGTGATTCAGACCGCTTACAAAGATGGTAACGCGGGTGTCTTTAACAATGCCGCTCAGGTTTGGAACCACACGTTCTTCTGGAACTGTTTGAAAGCTGGCGGCGGTGGCACACCAACAGGCGACCTGGCTGCCAAAATCGACAGTGCCTTTGGTAGCTACGATAAGTTTAGAGAAGAGTTTTCTAACGCGGCTGCCACTCAATTTGGTAGTGGTTGGGCGTGGCTGGTGGATGATGGTGGCACTCTGAAAGTCACTAAAACTCCAAATGCTGAGAATCCTTTAGTTCACGGTCAGAAAGCGTTACTGACTTTGGATGTATGGGAGCACGCCTACTATATTGACTTCCGCAATGCCCGTCCCGCGTTTATCAAAAACTTCCTGGATAACCTGGTGAACTGGGACTTTGTGGCAGCTAATCTAGCGGCTTAGTCTTCGATCTGTTCTAATCCCGAAACGAGAATAACTTCAGCAGCTTCGATCGCGATCGAAGCTGCTTTTTTGTGGAGCAAATTCAAATTTTTGTTAATTGAATAAAAAGCTCAATTCCCCATTAGTTCTTTAGATTTGCGACTTATGATGCCAGCATGTAGCAGCCTGGGTTGAACTGCTATTGGGCGGCAAATGCTTTGACTCCTCAAGATTCTGTCAACCTATTTCTAGCCTCTACAAGGGTGCCCATTGGTGAAGCAACAGAAACCACTGCTCAATCTATCAGCAGAATCATTCATGGCGTTGGATGCGATCCCAATGGGAGTATGTGTTCTTCAAAATGATGGCATTGTTCTGTTCTGGAATGCCTTTTTAGAACTATGGACAGGCATTGCTCGGACGCAAGTTGTCGGGCATTCGATCGCGAGTTATTTCCCCCATTTTGCGGAACCTAAGTATCGCGATCGCCTGAATCGCACATTTCACCAGGGCAGACGGGTTGTATTTTCAGCCCAATTTCATCCCCATTTGATTCCCTGTCGGCTGGCGAATGGGACATTCCAAATTCAGCGCTCGATCATCGAACCGATCCGGCGTACTGATGGGACTGGCTTTAATGCCCTACTCTCGATCCAGGATGTGACCCAGTTTTGTCGGCAAGCTCAACATTGTCCCATGAAGGCTACCGCTCCTAACCTGGCTGCAATCTCAGAAGCCACTTTGGCGGATTGGCAACCGACCTCAATTCCAGACCTGGAAAATGAAATCCGCGATCGCATTCTGACAGAAGCCGAAATCCGGAGTGCTTTGAAAAAAGAGCGGGAATTGAACCGCTTGAAGTCTCGCTTTGTGTCAATGGTGTCCCATGAATTTCGCGCACCAATGACAGCGATTCGTCTCTGTGCCGAGCTATTAGAACGCCAGACATTATCGAATCAGCAACGCGATCGCTACTTCAAGCAAATCCAGACAGCAATTCATGGCATGACTCAACTGTTGGATGAAGTGCTACTACTGGGCAAAACCGAGTCTGGCAGCTTTGGCTATCACCCAGAACGGATTGATTTGTGGGATTTCTGTAGTGAACTGGTCGAAGGTCTTCAGGTGCTGGTGAATCCGCATCATCAGGTGCTTTATACCTACACGGGGCAATCCGATCATGTAATCGCCGATCGCGTGTTACTGCATCACATCCTGACGAATTTGTTATCAAACGCGATCAAGTATTCCCCGATGGGTGGCACCGTTCAGTTCGATCTAGAGTGTCATGACGGCCTTGCCGTTTTCCAGATTCAGGATCACGGTATTGGGATTCCGTCCCAGGATCACGAGCGGTTATTTGATCCCTTCCATCGCGCTAGTAATGTCTCTAGAATTCAAGGCACTGGGCTAGGATTGGCGATCGCCAAAAACTGTGTGGAATTACATGGTGGACGAATTGAGTTTGAGAGCCAAGAGGGACAGGGAACCACCTTTATAGTAACTTTGCCAGTGCAAACGGTCTAAAGTTGTCTATTGCCAAGAACGCGATAAGCTGTTGTACGGGGTTTATGGCGATTCAACATGGCAACGATTAATGATAATTACCTCAAACTAAAAGCGGGTTACTTGTTTCCCGAAATTGCTCGGCGGGTGAATGCGTTTGCGGAGGCAAATCCATCTGCCAAAATCATTCGGTTAGGGATTGGCGATGTCACCGAACCATTGCCCGCAGCCTGCCGTACCGCGATGATTCAGGCGGTAGAGGAAATGGGCGATCGCACTACGTTCAAAGGGTACGGCCCCGAACAGGGTTATGCCTGGTTACGCGAGGCGATCGCCAAGCATGATTTCCAGTCGCGAGGTTGCGAGGTAGATGCCTCCGAAATCTTTATCTCCGATGGCTCCAAGTGTGATACCGGGAATATTCTGGACATCTTTGGTAAGAACAATGTGATTGCGGTGACAGATCCGGTCTATCCCGTGTATGTCGATACCAACGTTATGGCAGGACATACCGGGGATGCCAATGATCAAGGGGAATATGGTGGTTTAGTTTATTTACCCGTTACGGCGGAAAACAACTTCACAGCCGAGATTCCCAGTCAGAAAGTGGATCTGATTTATCTCTGTTTCCCCAACAATCCCACGGGAGCCGTTGCCAGTAAAGCCCATCTGCAAGCCTGGGTAGACTATGCTCGCGCCCACGGTTCAATTATTTTCTTTGATGCCGCTTACGAAGCGTTTATTACCGATCCCGCCATTCCCCATTCGATTTACGAAATTGAGGGTGCTAGAGACTGCGCGATCGAATTCCGGTCATTCTCCAAAAACGCAGGCTTCACCGGCACTCGTTGTGCCCTCACGGTCGTTCCCAAAACCTTGACTGCCAAAGCTGCCGATGGTAGTGATGTCGAATTATGGAAACTCTGGAACCGGCGCCAATCCACCAAGTTCAATGGCGTATCCTACATTGTCCAACGGGGGGCAGAAGCAGTTTACTCTGAAGCCGGACAACAACAAACCCAGGCGTTAGTGCGGTTTTATCTAGAGAATGCCACCATCATCCGGGAACAACTGACAGCGGCTGGATTAGCCGTCTACGGAGGGGTAAATGCTCCTTATGTTTGGGTAAAAACGCCCAACGGGTTGTCCAGTTGGGATTTCTTCGATAAGTTGCTGCAAACCTGTAATGTCGTTGGCACACCGGGTTCCGGCTTTGGTGCCGCTGGCGAAGGCTACTTCCGGATTTCCGCCTTTAACAGTCGGGAGGCAGTCAACGAAGCCATGCAACGGATTACCCAAACCTTCAAACTGTAGCGATCGCGTCACGAACCTAACGGAAATCTGAACTACTGTATTGTCAACTCAGCGAAATCAGGGCACAATCGGCAACAGTTTTGCTGCAACCCATCAGGTTGACATCACCCTACAGTTAGATGCTGGAATTTCATCATGCTCCAGACCGAGGTTCGTGACGCTCGCCCAGATCGCTTGATTCCCCAAACGATCGCCCGGTTTGCCCCCATTCTGCTGCTGTTTGGCTTGGGGATTGCGACTCGTTTACCGTTTCAAGCAGAACTCGTGCAGGAATGGGATGCGGGTAATTTTGCCTTGGCTGTAGAGAACTATAATCTACAACTGGAGCAACCGCACCGTCCCGGCACTTTTTTGATTTATGTGTCTCTGGCTCGTTGCCTGAATATGGTGCTGGACAATCCCACTGCCAGTCTAACGATGGTGAGTGTGATCGCGTCAGGAATTGCGGCGGCAGCGTTATATACGATCGGAACGCTCTGGTTTAATGCGCGGGTCGGTTGGGCAACAGCACTACTGATGCTAGCCAGTCCTCTGGTCTGGTTTTATGGCGAAATGCCGTTGTCCTATATGCCAGAATTCTGTACCGTGACGCTAATTGTCCTGGCTGCCTACTTCACGGGGTTAGGAGAACGCACCGCTTTACCATTTTTAGGCATGTTGATGGGATTAGCCGGAGGCATTCGTCCCAATACACCCATTTTCTTATTACCCCTAGCGTTATTTGCGGTGGTGCGCGGCTTGCAGACCCGACGCTTTAAAGTACCGCATGTTCTGGCAGCAGTGGCGATCGGGGTCGCGGCGCTGGCGGTCTGGTTAATTCCTCTGTTAATCATTGCCGGGGGGCCTGTCACCTACTGGGAGATGATTCAGGGCTGGATGCGGGGGCATGTGGATGATGCCACGACCTTGATCGAAGTTTTGGATAATGTAATTTTCTTCCTGAAAACGGTGGTGTTTGTCGTGGGAGTAGCCGCCCTGCCGATGTTAGGGTTGTTCTGGCAGAATGGCTCGGCGTTTATCCGGCGGTTAAATCGCGATTGGCGCTGTCAGGCGATCGCCCTCTGGCTCTTTCCAGGCGTAATGTACTTTACCTTTGTGCATTTACAACGACAGGGACATACCTTTACAGTGATGCCAGCGTTTCTCTTACTGGCAGGATTAGCGATCGTGGGATTGGGCGATCGTTTAGAGAAACAATATCGTCATGCCGGATTGCTGGTTGTGGCGGCGATCGTCAGTGTCAATGCGCTGTTCTTTCTGTTAGCACCCAGTAGTATTCGCAGCTTGCATAGTATCCAGGCATTCGATACAAAGTTCACGGAGCGAATTGAATTTGTCCGAGCCAATTTTCCCCCAGAAAGTACGGCGGTTCTGGCACAAAAACATTACGGACGGCTGCCGGATGTGCATTTACCGGAATTTCAGTTCCGGCATCTGTCTCGCTTAGTTGAACGACAACCGATCGTGCTACCCAAACAAGTACGAACGTTAGTGTTATTGGACAATAAAATTTATCGCAAACCGGGGCAGGATGAGGGCTTTGAAAAATTATCCCTCCCCAGTGGCAGCACGATTCGCTATCGCACCTGGTCAGAGAACCAACATCTGGAAGTCACCAAATTTACCTCCAAACTGGTTCCGGGGCAACCAACCCAACCGGACTCGCCCTCTTAACGGTTTTTCAGCGCCCGTTGCATTTCCCGTTGGTCGTCCCGACGTTTGACATCTTCTCGCTTATCATGCAGTTTCTTACCGCGTACCAATGCCAGATCAATCTTGATCCAGCCGCGTTTCAGGTACATTTTTAGTGGCACCAGGGTGAGTCCCTGCTGTTCCACTTTGCCGGTTAACTTGCGAATTTGCTCCCGGTGCAACAAGAGTTTGCGGGTACGGCGCGGGTCATGGTTAAACACCTGACTTGTTGTATGGTGGGGCGAGATATGCACATTGAGCAAAAGTACCTCACCATTGCGAATCAATGCGAAGCCATCTCGGAGGTTCACTTTACCCGCCCGAATTGATTTGACCTCTGTGCCGAACAACTCCACCCCTGCTTCATAGGTTTCCAGAATCTCGTACTGGAACCTAGCTTGGCGGTTGTCACTAACGATTTTGTATCCCGTACTATTGTCACTCATGTTTCTAACTCTAGCGCTTCAGACCGCAGATTGAGCGAAAATCTCTCAGGGACACCGATCGCGGCTGGCAAATATGCAGAATTGTTGTAGAAACTCGGTGTATGCTTCCCTCCTACAGTATAAAAGTCCATAGGTTTGTGGCCGATCGAACTGGGTAGAGAACATGGCATTAACACTAGCCAGGTTGTGGCGATACCAACGGCGCTTTTTGACACGAATTTGCCTGGGACTGATTATCTGTTTACTGCTGGGAGGACAAGGGGAGACAGTCAACCTACCCTCTTTAATTGGGGGAACACCTGCGATCGCCCATCCGGCGACTGAGGTAATGGCTAGCCGTGATCCTGCCCAATTGCTGCAACAGGGGCGGCAACGGTATCAGGTAGGACAGTTGACTGAAGCCGCGCAATTCTGGCAACAGGCTGCCGCGATCTATCAAACGCAGGCTGATCCCGTTAACCAAGCCTTGGCATTAAGCTATCTGGCATTAGCCCAGCAACAGTTAGGACAATTGGCGATCGCGAAAACGACGATCGCCCAGAGTCTAGCGTTAATTCAACCGTTAGATGCGGCTACAAAGCGTCCCATTTTGGCACAAGTTCTGAATACGCAGGGTAGTTTGCAATTGGCTCAGGGGCAGGCAGAAGCCGCACTGGCAACCTGGGAGCAGGCAGCACAGACCTATCAACAGGCGGGGGATGAACTGGGTCGGATTGGCAGTTTGATTAACCAAACCCAGGCACAACGATCGCTCGGCTTCTATCTGCAAGCGAAGAAAACCTTAATGGAGGTAGAACGATCGCTTCAGCAGCAACCGGACTCAGAGGTAAAAGTGTTCGGGTTGCAGAATTTGGGGGATGTACTGCGGTCGATCGGTGATCTGGAGGCGGCTCAACGGGTGTTACAACAAAGTCTCACTCTGGCGCAACAACTCCAACTCCCCGATGACAGTGAAATTCGCCTGAGTCTAGGCAATACGGCTCGGGCAAAAAACGATCTGGTGACAGCCTTAAACATTTACCAGCAGGTCGCAGTGCAATCCACCTCCCCCTTACTGCAAGCTCAGGCACAACTGAATCGTCTAAGTGTGCTGATCGATCGGCGACAATGGGCAGAGGCGCAATCCCTCCAAACCCAACTGCTGCCCCAGGTGACAAGTTTGCCACTGAGTCGATCGGCGGTTTATGCCCAGATCAATTTCATTCAAAGTTTGATCCGTTTACAGACTACCCAATCTACTCCTGCCTGGACAGACATTGCCAAAATCGCGGCTACGGCGGTGCAACAGGCTCGCACCTTAGGGGATGCTCAGGCAGAATCCTATGCCCTGGGAACTTTAGGTGGTCTGTATGAAAAAACGCAACAGTGGACAGAGGCACAAGACTTGACCCAACAGGCACTTGTGTTAGCCCACAGTATTAATGCCCCTCATATTGCCTATCAGTGGCAGTGGCAGATGGGACGGTTGCTGAAGGCGCAGTCACCAAACTCGGCAAATTCGGCAAATTCTGCGATCGCCGCCTACACGGATGCCATCACTACCCTGCAAGCCCTGCGTAATGATCTGGTGGCAATTAGCACCGATATCCAATTCTCCTTCCGGGAACAGGTAGAGCCAGTCTATCGCGAGTTAGTGGAACTTCTGTTAGAGCCGCAGCAAGGGGATGTCACGCCAGATCATTTGCAGCAAGCACGAGAGGTGATTGAGTCGTTACAACTGGCACAACTGGATAACTTCTTTCAGGAAGCCTGCCTGAATGCCCAACGAGCCCAGATCGATCGGGTAGATACTAAAGCGGCAGTAATTTATTCGATCATCCTGCCCAATCATTTAGAAGTCATCCTGTCCTTGCCGAACCAGCCCCTGCGCCACTATGCCACCCCGATTAGCCAGTCCCAAATGGACACGCTATTGGATAAAGCTCGCCGGTTATTGCGGCTGACCGCTCCCACGGAGGAACGCCTGCAAATTTCTCAGCAGGTGTATGACTTAATGATGCGACCGATGGCAGCCGATCTGACCATGAGTGGGGTGGAGACGTTGGTGTTTGTCTTAGATGGGGCGTTGCAGAGTATCCCCATGGCAGCACTCTACGATGGCACACAGTATTTGGTAGAGAAATACAGTATTGCCCTGGCTCCAGGGTTACAACTGTTTGATCCACAACGGTTGGAGCGGGAGCAAATTCGGGTGTTGGTGGGTGGACTGACCGAAGCCAGTCAGGGATTTTCTGCCCTACCGGGGGTTGCCTCAGAAGTTCAACAAGTTACCTCCGAAGTGCCCGCTCAGGTATTGCTGAATCAACAATTTACCAGCACCACGTTACAGGATCAGATTGCGGCTGCTCCTTACCCGATCGTCCATCTGGCAACCCACGGTCAATTTAGCTCGAATGCCAAGGAGACGTTTATTTTGGCATGGGATAACCCGATTAATGTCAAACAATTGGATGGGTTGTTGCGGGCGAGGGGACAACGCGATCGCCGTCCAATTGAACTCTTGGTGCTGAGTGCCTGTCAAACGGCGGCGGGCGATCGGCGGGCGACCTTAGGACTGGCAGGAGTGGCGGTGCGATCGGGTGCCCGCAGCACGTTGGCAACTCTGTGGTCTGTGGATGATCAATCCACGGCTTACTTGATGGCACAGTTCTATCAAAAGTTGGCTCAACCCAGCCTGACGAAGGCTGAAGCGCTGCGGCAAGCCCAACTAGCCTTGCAAAAACAGCCCGGATTTGCCCATCCTTACTATTGGGCACCGTTCGTTTTAGTCGGCAATTGGCTTTAACATTTCGTTGATTTAGCCGATGGCGGCAGAGGGGATTGCTTAAGATAGTGAAGCAAGGATTTTTTGGCTGTCACCTGAAATTGAAGTCAGTGAGTCGTGTGGTTCCTGCCAGTGGCAAACGTTAGGGTGATTCATCAGGTTTTGGGTGTGCTGGACTCACGTTGAACGAATTGAGCATAGGAGGCTACTTACGGTGGGTTGGACAAAAATTTACTCCGTTGGCACCTATATTGCAGTCGCTGCCTTCATGATCATTTCGCCTATGCAGTGTTTGGCGATCGCGGCAGTCCCCGCTCACCCAACCCTAAAGTTGGCACAATTTGAACCACCCGTGGGGAAGGGTGCCCCCAGTCAAACGGCGGGTGGAGGGAGACGGCAGGGAGGCATCTGTAGCAATAGCCCTGCTTCCATGCTGGAGCAATCGCTCGTGGCATTGATGCCCTCAAATATGACAGGGCTGGTCTTGGCAGAGCGTCCTACCTTCCTCTTCTATGTCCCAAAAACGGCGGCGAAAACGGCTGAGTTTGTGCTGGATGATGTACAGTCCGGTCAGCGGTTAGTTCGTGCCGTCGTCAATATCCCAGAATCGCCGGGGATTTACAGTTTTACGCCCGATCTCGCGACTCCACTGCAACTCGATCAGGAGTATGCCTGGGTGTTTTCAATGGTTTGTGGTGAGGAGGGGGATGTGGAGGATGCCTTAGTCCGAGGTCGCGTTCGCCGGATTAAAGCGGATTCTGCCTTAGTCAGCCAATTGGCTCAAGCTACCCCATTAGAGCAAGTGACGCTGTATGCCAGGTCGGGCATCTGGTTTGAAGCGGTGAATAGCTTGGTAGCGCTACGATCGTCCCAGCCTAATGACCCAGAATTAACCGCCGCTTGGCAAAAGTTGTTGCAGTCGGTTGGGTTGGCGGCGATCGCGGCGGCTCCCTTGAAACTGGCGGCTCAATAGCTGAAACTCATTTTCATCCTCTAAACTGAAGCAATTAATCCTGATATTCCTCACAACAGCGGTTGTAGTGTAATTAGGGCGATCGACGGCATCTACAGCAATATTTACCTGATCAGACAGATCCCATCAGGGTGACCCATTCCCAACTTCCAGATCGCTGGTACAACCGTAAAAGCTGATGGGCTTAGTTCACGTTGAACGGGTCACGATCGATTTTTGCCAGATTGTCCGCTGTACACATTACCGTAGATACCACCAGGATGTGGGCAAAACAACTTAGACAGCGCCTATGGCAAGGGCGGGGGATTTGGATTACGGCTCCCACGATGACGTTAGCTGTGGTTGCCCTGCGCTTTACGGGTGCCCTGCAACTGCTGGAGTGGGCAACGCTTGATCAGTTTTTTCGCTGGCGTTCGGCTGAACCCGCAGACCCTCGGATCGTGTTGGTGACGATCGATGAAACCGATATTGCCCAACAAGGCTGGCCGATTACTGATGCTCGCTTGGCACAGGCATTAACGACCCTGAAACAGCAGCAACCCCGCGCGATCGGGATTGATTTGTATCGAGAATTGCCGATCGCGCCGGGACGGGAACAGTTAATTCAGGTGTTTGAATCGACCCCAAATCTGATTGGCATTGGCAAAATTGTCAGTAATCCCCTGGGTTCGGCGGTGCAACCTCCCCCGACCTTAGACAAGTTAGGACAGGTTGGAGCCAGTGATTTAGTCATTGATGGCGATGGCAAAATCCGGCGGATCTTGCTGTCGTTAAAAGATAGCCAGAACAGAACGATCTCCGCCCTGGGGACGAAGTTGGCAATCATGTACCTCCAGGCGGAAGGGATTGAAGCAAAGGTTTTAGACTCCGACCCCAGTAAACTCCAGCTTGGCAAAGCCATCTTTACGCCGATGCAAGAGCAGGAGGGGGGCTATGCCAATATTGAAGTAGGTGGCTACCAAATTCTGGCAAATTTTCGCCATCCGATCCATCCCTTCCCCAGCATTTCATTTACGGATGTGGTGAATGGCAAGATTCCCAGGGATCTGCTGCGGGACAAGGTGGTGCTACTAGGGGCGACGGCAGAAAGTTTAGGGGATTATTTTTATACGTCCTATAGTACAGATTTGATCGATCGCTCGGCAGGAGTCAGCATCCATGCCAATGTGGTTAGCCAAATTATTAGTGCTGCTTTAGATGGTCGTCCGTTACTCTGGAGTTGGTCAGAGACTGCTGAGTGGTTGTGGATTTTGGGTTGGGCACTTGTGGGGGCGCGTTTAGGTTGGACGCTAAAACCACCCCGTTGGACGATCGTCAATCTGCTACTAGCGAATGCGGCGGTAGGAGTGAGTGCCTATTTGCTGTTTCTCCAGGGCGGCTGGATCATTGTGGTACCGCCGATGCTTGCCATGATTGGCGCTACCGTGGTGAACAAAGCCTATATCCTGTGGGAAACCCTGAATGCCTCCTATCGATCGCTAGAAGAATACTCTCGCACCTTAGAACACCGGGTTGAAGTCCGGACACTGGAACTGAGTCAGAAAAATAGTCAACTCTCTCAAGAAATTCAAGAGCGGCAACGGGCAGAGGCGGCATTACGCCAGAGTGAACTACAACTGCGGAATCAGAATACTGTATTGATGTCGTTGTCTCGGAATAAAGCCTTGTATCGGGGGGATTTGACGATCGCCCTGCGCGAAATCACCCATGCTGCCGCCTATACCCTGGGAATTGAACGGGCCAGCATTTGGCTGTATGACGAGATGAAAACCCAACTCCGTTGCCACGATCTGTTTGAGTCTAGCCGCGATCGTCACTCCAAAGGCATGACACTGACCGCCACAGACTACCCGACCTATTTCCAGGCTCTCGCCGAGGATTGGATCATCTGTGCCGATGATGCCCAAACCAATCCCAAAACTCGTGAGTTTTACCATGCTTATCTATCGCCGTTAGGGGTGACATCCCTATTGGATATTTCCATTCAACTGGGTGGGCAAATTATGGGAATTCTCTGCCTGGAGCAGATCGGGGAACCCCGCCAATGGACGATCGAAGAACAAAATTTTGCCGGGTCATTGGCTGACTTGACCTCTTTGGCGATCGAAGCCCAGGCTCGTCTGCGGGCTGAAAAAGCCTTACAGGACGCGGAAGAAAAGTATCGCAGTATTTTTGAGAATGCGGTTGAAGGAATTTTTCAAACCACTTTTGATGGTCATTACCTGAGTGCCAACCCAGCTTTAGCACGAATTTATGGGTTTGATTCCCCCTTGGATCTGTTTAATAACCTCCACAATATTGCCCAACAGTTATATGTGGAACCGCAGCGCCGAGCCGAGTTTATTCAGTTAATTCAAGCTCAGGGAGAAGTGGCGGCGTTTGAGTCGCAGGTGTACCGCAAAGATGGCAGTGTGATCTGGATTTCGGAGAATGCTCGGGCGGTCAGAGATGAACGGGGGCGTTTGTTGTACTACGAAGGGATTGTGCAGGATATCACTGCCCGCAAACAGGTAGAGATTGCCCTCCGAGCTGAGCAAGCAAAGTCTGAGCGATTGTTACTGAACATCTTGCCAGGAGCGATCGCCGATCGGCTGAAACAAAGTGAGGATTTGATTGAGCAACCTGCCCATAGCAAGGCATTGATTGCCGATAGCTTTGAATCGGTGACTGTCCTCTTTGCGGATATCGTCAACTTTACAACGCTGTCTGCCAATATTTCTCCGGCGGATTTAGTCGGGTTACTGAACCGAATTTTCTTGATGTTTGATGATCTATGTGACAAACACGGCTTAGAGAAGATCAAAACTATTGGCGATGCTTATATGGTGGTGGGTGGCTTACCTCAGCCGCGATCGGATCATGCCCAGGCGATCGCGGAAATGGCGTTAGACATGCAAGCCGAGATGCAGCAATTTAGCACCTACGAAGGAGATCCGATCGCGGTACGAGTGGGGATTAACACTGGCGCGGTTGTGGCGGGGGTGATCGGCAAGAAGAAATTTATCTATGATCTGTGGGGCGATGCGGTGAATATGGCAAGCCGGATGGAGTCTCATGGGATTGCCGGTGGAATTCAGGTGACGGAATCTACCTATGGATTGCTAAAAGACCAATACCGCTTTGAACCCCGAGGCAGCATTCAGGTAAAAGGTCGGGGGCAGATGCAAACCTATTTCCTGCTCGATCGGCAGTAGCCGCACTCCCCCAGGGATCATTTTGCTTTTAAGAAACAATTGCCAAAGTCGCATGGCTACAATGATTAAAAAAATCTGAACCAGATGAACAGACTCAGACCCCTGACTGGTTTATGATGACAGTGCTACTCTTGGCTACTAGTTAGGACATTGAGATCGGCAAGACCAATTAGGGGGTACATAGGTAAGCATGCGAATTCTGTTTGTTGCCGCAGAAGCGGCTCCACTGGCAAAAGTGGGCGGCATGGGAGATGTCGTAGGCTCACTCCCCAAAGTGTTGAAGGCAATGGGGCATGATGTGAGGGTATTAATGCCGTATTACGGATTCCTTCCTGACAAGCTCAAAATTCCCAAGGAACCGATCTGGCGTGGCAGTGCCATGTTCCAAGAATTCGAGATCTATGAATCGGCGTTGCCGGGTAGCGATGTGCCGCTCTACTTATTTGGACATCCCGTCTTCATTCCCCGCCGCATCTATTTTGGGGAAGACGAAGACTGGCGGTTTACCTTTTTTGCCAATGGGGCAGTTGAATTCATTTGGCATTACTGGAAGCCTGATGTTGTCCATTGCCACGATTGGCATACGGGCATGATCCCAGTTTGGCTGCATGAAGATCCCGAAGTAGCCACGGTATTCACAATTCATAACCTTGCCTATCAAGGGCCCTGGCGTTGGCGGTTAGAGCAGATTACCTGGTGTCCCTGGTTTATGCAAGGACATAACACCATGGCGGCGGCGGTACAGTTCGCCGATCGCGTTAACACCGTATCGCCAACCTATGCCAAACAGATCCAAACCCCTTCGTATGGGGAAGGGTTGGAAGGGTTACTGTCCTTTATTAGTGGCAAGCTATCCGGGATTCTGAATGGCATTGATACCGACTCCTACAATCCCGCAGTGGATAAGAGCCTGCCCCAAACCTTTACTGCCGATTCCCTCGATCGCCGGGTCGCCAACAAGATTGCCCTACAGGAAGAAGTGGGCTTAGAGGTGAACTCGGGCGCGTTCTTAATGGGCATGGTAACGCGGTTGGTGGAGCAAAAAGGGTTGGATTTGGTGATTCAGATCCTCGATCGCTTCATGGCGTATTCCAATGCTCAAATGATTCTGTTGGGGACAGGCGATCGCTACTACGAAACCCAAATGTGGCAACTGGCTTCCCGCTATCCCGGTCGGATGTCGGTGTACTTGCTGCATAACGATATTCTAGCTCGCCGGATTTATGCCGGAACCGATGCCTTCCTGATGCCCTCCCGATTTGAACCCTGCGGCATCAGCCAAATGATGGCATTGCGGTATGGTTCCGTCCCGATCGTCCGCCGTACAGGGGGTTTAGTCGATACCGTCACCCACCACGATCCGATGAATCATGCGGGAACAGGGTATTGCTTCGATCGCTACGAACCACTCGATCTGTATACCTGCTTGGTGCGGGCATGGGAAGGCTTCCACTACAAGAAAGAGTGGCAAGAACTCCAGCAACGCGGCATGTCAGAAAACTTCAGTTGGAAGCAATCGGCGGCGGAGTACGTCAAACTCTATCGGGATGCGAAAGGGCTACCCCCAGAAGAACCCGCGATGGAGTCGGTGAAACAGCCAGAGTATGTGTAGAGACTGAGATAGGGAGATGGGGAAATGGGGAGATGGGGAGATGGGGAGCTGTCTCTTATACACATCTGACGCTGCCGAC
>NZ_JBLZFZ010000029.1:0-88109 GCF_050753385.1 Pantanalinema rosaneae CENA516 | reverse complement strand
AGATGTGTATAAGAGACAGCCCTTACCTTCCCCACTCTCCCCCACCAGAAACCCTTTAATTCCCCGTAATGAATCCCAGAGATGTTTCTCCCAAAAATCATCCGGTTCAGTGATACGAGTGAGGTTGAACTGTTGATTACCCGCCAGAATTCCGGCGTAGAGTTGTTGAAATTGCTCGGTCTGGGTGGGGTGAGGTTGCCACTTTAAGGTGTCGAGCCAAAGAACAGAATGATCAGGTAAGGCGGAGTAGGATGCAGGGTTAATCATGAGCCATTAACAGGATAGCGATCGAGATCATAATGCAAAAAAGCAGCCCATAGAGGACTGCTGGAGTAGCAAGAGAATTGAGGTGAGGCCACGATGCAACGGCATTGATCCAAATCTATTCAGCCGCGATCGCGATAGAGGCTCAGTTCGTTGGATTACACACCAGATTGCACACTGGATGAAGACCCAGGAGTGGTGATTTCTGCCGGTTTGATAAAGCCGTAGTAATAGGCGATCGCGGCAACCAGGATATTTAACCAAACATTGTTGCCATATAGGGGCATCGTGCCGAACAACGTATTGGTGACTGGCAGGATACCGAGCAGGGCACTAAGGGCGTAAACGATAGTAAAGATACGGTTGAAGACAATGGCTCCACTGAGGCTAGTAAAGGCGGCAATCCCCCAAAGACCCACTAAAATTCCGATCGCATTGTGAAAATAGTTCGTGGGAAAAATTCCAAATAGGTAGCCGTAGCCACTGATGGGATAGGCATTGGCAGGGCTAGCAACGAAAGCAGGAACGAAACCAGCCAAACCCAAAAGGAAGAAGAAGATGCCTAAACTTAGGGCACAATAGCGAATGGATGCAATGGATGCAGGGGATGAGGTTGGCGATGTTTGCATAGTGATGTCTCGTGTTAGGTCAAAACTCTCTGTTGCCGAGTAGTCCGAGGCTGAAAAGGATGGCTCTACTCGGGTCGTTCATGGCGCAATTGAATGCTACGATCGCTGGAATGTTTTACCGAATCAGATGCAGCACATGGCGTAGGACGCTATATCCAGCTATATCCCACAGGAGATAAGCGACAAACCCTAGCATGGCTAACCGACCATTCCAGAGTTCCTGTTGAGGATTCCAGCCGAAGATCCAGGCATTGCGATCAGAGCCATTGTAGGCGGGAGTAACGGTAGGGACTTGATTGGCTCTGTTGGTTCCAGTGGTCATGAGCGTAATTCCTGATCGTTCTTGGTTGCGACTTCATGCTAACGATTCGGTTTTCGCTCGCAGTCTGCTTTAGGATCAGCTTTGTTCTATATCTCAGGATGAGGTTTTGAGTGAAGCTGAATGATGCGATCGATGCAGGCTGAACTGAAAGGGGAGCGGGTGTTTTACCTGACGCTCAAGCCGAGATTTCTGTTGCCAGTAGCGTTAATATCTGAGGCTGGGAGAGATAAATAGATCGATCGCCTCACCCAGTCCCAGGCTGAGTCCGGCAATGGTAACGAGGGATAACAGAATATCTTTTTCGGGAAACCCTGCTACTCGGAGTTCCATGTCAGCAAACAGGATCGTTAGAACCGGGAGAAAAAATAGGTTGAGGAAGAAGGGTTTAACGAGCAAAGCAATAACGATCACACTTGTGAGCAGACTGATGCCAATGACAGTAAATAACCGTTGATGTCTCAACCAGTCCAAAAATTCAATCATAGGAGCATTTTTCCAAGCCAGAACTAAGGTAGCGATTAGAACACAAGCCCCCAACAACCAGATGATTTGATGAGCCGATAAATACCAGCCTAAAAGTATATAGGATATCCCCATCAACGTGAGAGATAGCCAGGTTTTTTGGAATATAGATTCTGTGTTCATAACCCAGGCTATGGCGCTCTACCCTGTATCAATTCAACCAGATGGCAACTACAACTATAGCGAACTGCCTATGGTCTAAATTCGTTGAAAGGCATAAATCCTGAAATTCTGTTTGGTTAGAACTTTCGACCAAGAAAGTCAAGAACTTTTACCCAGATAAGATATTTTAAGGGGAGTAAATAATACTCGTGTCGATCGTAAAGAGTGTCAGTGACCAAGAATAGGGAAGTCCTCCCTGTTTTGTAAACAGGATTTCTCACCTTGCCCTCACGATGACAAAAGCAAGATAGAGTAGCAAAACCACAAGGATTCCTACCCCTTCCATGCCGAAGATATACCAGGGCCAAGGCGGCATCGCATCCAGGATGGTTGGAACGTTGGGTTTATGGGCAATAAACAGATAATTACTGCCAATTAAGCTATTAATAATGGCGACAACCAGCAGGTAAAGATTGAAGCCGACGATTAGTGCAGGTAAGATTCTCAATGTGGGACGATAGCCTTCCACAATAGTCATATACAGTGCTGTGGTGATAATCAGGCTATGACTCAGGAAGGTCTGAAAAAACAGAAAGTGGGGATAGCCGTAGGAACCCAGATCCGGAGTGAGTAGAGCTTGCAGCGCCCCGCCAATCCCCAAAAAATAGCACAGTTGATATAAGTTAGAGGACTTTGTCAGGAGCGTTGCGATACTGACATAGTTCATGATGCTACATAAATGGAAAGGCAGCATGGTTTGGATTGACCAACCACCAGTCAGCAGATTCCAAAGATGCCAGACCACCTCATTGAGTAAAATGACAATCGCTAGACCGTGTCGAAGACGGTAGTGTTTACGCTTGGCAGTTTGCATACCCATCCTGATGAACAGGAAATTTAGTAGGACAAGGATGCCCAATGCAATTAGGTGGGGAGAGCTAAATAGTTGAAATGGTTCTCCACGATAGTCCTGGGCAAAGTAGTGTTTCATTTCCCCAGCAATGCTGTTCTCCTGGTTAATTGATAATTTGCCCTCATGTTTAGGCAGGATGGTAACGGCATGAACCTTGCGATCGTTTTGTCAGCCAATCAGACGTTTCCTGCCAATTCTATCGGCGAGTAGCATAATCGACTTTAAGTACAATCGCGCCATTTATCGGTAAACTGCCACATTAGCTGCAAAGCTTTAAATGTTTCTTGTCAATGCTCGATAATTTGTTAAGAAGCTTTAAGCTTTTCTAGCACTGCTTATACCTCAAGCTTAAAACTTAAGCCTTTCTTATCACGGATTAAATCTCAGTCACTCGGATTCAAATCTTTCTAGCTTAGGTTTGAACATGAGTGAGTGAGGTTCGTTTCTCAGTTACTTTGGTTCATGCAGTATGGACAGAGTATCACGTTGTCAGCCAACAGCGAGGATTATTGCATTTGCTGGCACTTCTCGGTAGGCTGAAAGGCAAACATGATCGGGTTAAGGCGGTTTGCCGATGCGGATTCTTCATGGCACTTGGATTCCCCAGGCGGAAGCGGAATTTGTCCAACCAGGGACATTTTATCTGTGGGTGGAAACAACAGAACTCACGCGATCGCGGAAACCAAGCCAACAACATCCGCGACAGGTCGCTGCCGCAGAGTTGGTCACATTGCTGAGTCAGGAACTAGGGGTGCAACTGTTACCGCACCGGAAACCGGAAGAGTTGATTACACCACAATATTTTCTATTGCCCACTGTAGATCATCAGCCATTACCCTCGCTGGAATTATCCCGGTATTTGGAGACAGAATTACCGGAAACCTTTGAATGGCAATCCTGGCAGGTCGATTGTTATCCCACCCTGACGATGGTGAAAACGGGTGCTGCTGGAACGGCTAGAGCCAACAATGTCGTGAATTTGCTGAACGATCTGCATTTCATCGCCATGCATAATCTGGCAGACGTGCAGTTAGGGTCGGATCTATTGTTTTGGTTTCACTATACTCAAGCTCTGAAGCGGTTACTATTTAAAGACCAGTACATTCCGGCACTAAAATATCGAGAATTAATCGTACCCAAAGCAACCGGAAAAAAAACAGGGAAGACAACAAAATCGACGGCGAAAACCGCAACTTCAACAAAAACGACTCGCCGGACTCAAACCACAACTCAAGAAACTCGGAAAAAACGATCGGCAGGCAAGACGAAACAGGCGGCAGCAACACAGACGATCGATGTAGGTGTGGTATCAGATGAATTTGAGATTTATCCAGGTTGGGAATTCATTGGTGAGGAGTATGAAGCGTTAATTCAGCAGTATGTAGAGTATATGCCGTTAGTTTGTGTGGCAGGATTTGCCGAACCACCAGAGACACCGGAATTTTACGATCGCGAAACATTACTCCGGCATTTCTCAGAATGCTTACTGACCGAGATTGTCACCCATACCTACACCACCCAAGCCTTTGAAAAAACGATCGCAGATTCACTCTTGTCCGATTGTCTGCATCCCAGACAAAGTGGCATGCCCTGGCAGACAGTCACCCGGCTAGAGCAATACAAACAATGGCAGGCATGGCGCGATCGCATCGTCAAAACCCAGTCGGAGCTGCCATTTCACCTATATTTTCAGTTGCATGATCCCACTAAAGCCGAGGAGTCGTGGGAGTTGCAGTTTCAGGTGGCTCCCAAAAGTGACCCGTCGCTGAAGCTATCATTGCAGGACTATTGGCGCATGCGTCCCAAGCAGCAGCAACAGCTACAAAAGCAGTTAGGGCAGGACTTTGAACAGCATTTATTAATGAATTTGGGCTATGCCGCTCGAATTTATCCCGCCCTATGGCAAGGGTTAGAAACAGATCAGCCTGTAGGCATTCACCTGGATTTGGATGCCGCGTTTGATTTCTTGAAGGAGTCGGCATGGGTGTTGGAGAATGCGGGCTATAAGGTGATTGTGCCTGCCTGGTGGACTCCGCAGGGACGGCAACGGGCGAAGGTGCGGCTGAAGGCAACGGGCAAGTCACTTTCGGGGGGTGAGGATAAAACGAAGAAATATTTTTCGTTTGAAAGTTTGGTGGAATATCAGTATGAGCTGGCGATCGGGGGTAAGAAGGTTAGTGAGCAGGAATGGCATCAATTAGTTAACGCCAAAACTCCCTTAGTTAAATTTCGTGGGCAATGGCTGGAGTTAGATCAGGACAAAATGCGGCAAATGCTGGAGTTCTGGAAGAACCAACAGCAGGAGCAACCGGAACTGAGTCTGCTGGACTTTCTCAAGTTAACGGCGGGAGAGGAAGATGAGCTAGAAATCCAGGTCGATCGCAAGGATGTGCTGTCTGACATGTTGGCGAAACTGGGAGATAAGAGCCAACTTCAGCCGATCGCAGATCCAAAAACACTTCAGGGCAACTTACGGGAATATCAAAAACGGGGAGTGTCCTGGCTGCAATACCTGGAACAGATTGGCTTAAACGGTTGTCTGGCAGATGACATGGGGCTGGGAAAAACCATTCAGGTAATTGCCCGATTGTTGCAAGAACGAGAATTAGCCAAACAACGAAAGATTAAACAGGTTCCACCCACGCTATTGATCGCACCCACCTCTGTCGTGGGGAACTGGGAACACGAAATCCATAAGTTTGCCCCCGATCTTAAGGCGATCGTGCATCATGGTAATCAGCGATCGAAGGATAGCAAGGAGTTTAAGCAAGCCTGCCGGGAACACGATATTGTGATTACTTCGTTTGCTCTGGCACGCAGGGATCTGAAATTATTCAGTGATGTGCAGTGGCATCGCATTGTTTTGGATGAAGCACAGAATATTAAGAATCCGAAAGCGGATCTGACGAAAGCCGTATTGAAACTATCCGCGCCCCATCGCTTAGCATTAACAGGAACTCCAGTCGAAAACCGATTATTGGATCTGTGGTCAATCTTCAATTTCCTCAATCCCGGCTATTTAGGCAATCAAACGCAATTTCGTCGGAACTTTGAACTCCCGATCCAAAAACACAACAATCCCCGTCAAGCAACTACCCTGAAGAAACTGGTAGAGCCATTTATTTTACGACGGGTTAAAACCGATCAAGCCATTATTAAAGACTTACCAGATAAAGTCGAACAGAAACTATTTTGTAATTTAACCAAGGAGCAAGCTTCTCTCTACGAAGCCGTTGTTAAAGATGTAGAAGAACAACTGACTACGGTTGAAGGAATGAAGCGGAAAGGGTTAATTCTAGCAACCCTGACTAAACTAAAACAGGTATGCAATCATCCCCGGCAATTTCTACAAGATGGCAGTGATTTTACTCCCGAGCGATCGCACAAATTAACTCGACTCAGTGAAATGGTGCAGGAAGCGATCGAGGAAGGTGAAAGTATGCTGATTTTCACCCAATTTAATGAACTGGGAGAGGCATTAGAGAAATATTTGCGGCATTCCTGCCATTTGAATACTTATTACTTACATGGCGGCACATCCCGCACCAAACGCCAGCAAATGATTAGCGAATTTCAAGACCCCGAGACAGAACCCTCTGTGTTTGTGTTGTCGCTGAAAGCGGGTGGCGTAGGTATTACCCTGACTAAAGCCAATCATGTGTTTCACTTCGATCGCTGGTGGAATCCCGCCGTAGAAGATCAAGCCACCGATCGCGCCTTTCGGATTGGGCAGAAAAAGAATGTGTTTGTCCACAAGTTTGTGGCGATCGGGACGTTGGAAGAACGGATTGACGAAATGATCGAAGATAAGAAAAAACTGGCAGGGTCGATCGTCGGTGCAGATGAATCCTGGTTGACGGAATTAGACAACGATGCGTTCAAACAGCTAATTGCCTTAAATAAAACTGCGATTATGGAGTAGGGAAATGAGTCAATTTAGCCGAACCTGGTGGGGACAAAAGTTCATTGCGGCACTGGAACAATTTACGGACTCCGGACGGTTAAGTCGGGGGCGATCGTATGCCCGCAATGACAAAGTCAGAAGCTTTGAAATTCAGGATGGCAAAGTCATTGCCCAGGTACGCGGCTCAGTCAATCCTTATTTTGGCGTTTACAAAGAACCCCTTTATATCACCACGATCGATTTTCAACCGATTAGTGCCGCCAAATGGGCAGCCGCGATCGCGTTGATTGCTTCTAGAGCCAGTTTGATTTCACGATTACTCCTAAATGAAATCCCTGATAATATTGAGGATTCCTTTAAGACATTGGGTTTAAACCTACTTCCTCGTAGTAAAAAGGATTTCGATTCTAATTGTTCCTGCCCCGATTGGGAGAATCCCTGTAAGCATATTGCTGGCGTTTACTATTTGGTCGCCGCCGAACTCGATCGCGATCCATTTCTGTTGTTTGAACTACGCGGGTTATCCCGAGAAAATCTGCTGACAGAACTAGCAAAATCCCCGTTAGGACAAGCCCTTTCAGCAGAACTCCAGCTACAACAGCGACCACCCGAATCAGCAACATCCTACTACACCCTACCCAAAACTCATGCGATCGCAGAGGCAAGTTTACGCGACTTCTGGCATGGGACAAAACGGCTACCCGCCACGATCGATCCATTACCCCAAACCTTAGTCGCTGGCATTCCCGTCAAGAAACAAGGCGATTTTCCCGCATTCTGGCATCGAGATAATTCGTTTCTAGAAGCGATCGAAACAGTATATGAACAGGTAAAAACAAAAAACCAATTGCTCTAACCAGCTATTCATCGTTATTCCGATTTCCAATGCATTACCATTTTGAGGGATTATTGGGATGTAACTGCTCTTGTTGCCAGGATAGGGGATTGTTCTGAATGTATTGCCGTATTTGTTGTAGGGATTCTTCGCTGCGGACAATGTGTTCATAGTAATTGCGCTGCCAGATTGAGTTTCCTGGCGATCGCTGAATCCGATTCAACGATCGGGTTGTCACCGATTTAAAGTTGAGCACAATTGCCCCCACCGTCCCTGCCCCCAAACGCGGCGGTAGGGGCGCGGCATTCGGCAAACCATTTGTAGGCAAAGACAAGGGTTTCCTCCCGAATGCCACGCCCTCATGCGATCGAGGATAGACAGATTTTGGTTGATTACCTGCCGAATTGGGCGTGGCATTGGGATTAGAACTGTCGGTGGGGTCTTCTAAATTTTGCCCCAATGCCGCGCCCCTACCAGGGTTGTTTAATATCAGGATGCCGTGAATGTGATTGGGCATAATCACCCAGGCATCCAATTCTACCTGGGTATGATGGTGTGGGATTTTTAGCCATTGCGATCGCGCAATCTGCCCCAATCGATTTAATCGCATCTCACCATCAACAATTTCACCGAATAAGCACTGTCGTTGATGAGTACAAATGGTGATGAAATATGCACCAGGAGATGAATAGTCATATCCTTTTAGGCGGATCGATCGCCTGTGATGGTTATCGGGGTTATATTTCACAAAATTCTACCAATGCACCTGATTAATAGAATTCCCATTGAAGGGAATGCGATCGCCCCTGACCCTGATGATTCAGGACACTTGGCAGGTTATGAAATAATTTGTTTTAGGTGCAAAAAATTTGCCACATAATTGTCACATTTTTAATCTAGGATGAGAGAGTAGTCGATCGCGAATGACGATCGAATCGGGGTGTTTGTAGCGTTAGTCAACCATCAGGGTACGTTAATAGCATCATTCAGAATCATCAGTCATGCCCCACTCCCCTATCAGCCGTCACCAAATCCCTTTACGGTTACTGTTGATCGTGCCCTTCGTCGTGCAGACTGTAGCGGCTGTCGGGTTGGTGGGTTATTTGTCGTTTCGCAATGGGCAAAAGGCAATTAGTGACTTGGCGACTCAGCTAGGTAGTCAGGTCAGCGATCGCGTCGATCAGCATCTCGATACCTACCTGTCTACCCCCCGGCAACTGAATGAAATCAACCTCCGCGCCTATGAATTGGGGTTGCTGAATCTGGCGGACTTTAACCGCGTCGGGCAGTATTTTTGGAAACAAATGCAGGTTCACAACATTGGCTATATCAACTATGCCAATCAACAGGGTGAATTTATTGGGATTGAGCGAACTAATACGGGAGAGTTATTAATTAACGATCGCACCAATACGATCGCGCAAGGGAAATTGCAGGTATACGCCAGTGATACCAAGGGCAAGCGAATTCAGTTACTAGAACAGAAGGAGTACGATCCACGCCAGGAGGATTGGTACAGTGCCGCCATTAAAGCGCAGCGCCCAGTCTGGAGCCAAATTTATCAGTGGGAAGATAAACCGGAGATCCTGTCAATTTCATCCAGCTTTCCAGTGCGGAACCAGGCTCAGCAGATTATTGGCGTGATTGGGGTGGACTTGATTCTGTCGCAAATCAGTGATTTTCTGAAGCAGCTAAAGATTAGTCCCTCTGGTCAGGTATTCATTATGGAACGAGATGGCTCGATCGTCGCCAGTTCCAGTGCTGGTCAGCCATATCATCTACGGCAAGGTCAGCCTCGCCGGATGGCTATCTTTGAAATCACCGAACCGCTAATCCAAACAACAGTGCAGCAGTTACAACAGCAGTTTCAGAGCTTCGACAACATCGCAACGCGGCAGGAATTACACTTTACGCTAGACACAGGTGAACAAGCCTTTGCCTATGTCACACCCTGGAAAGATGAGTTGGGTTTGGATTGGCTGGTCGTTGTCACTGTACCCGAAGCGGATTTTATGGCACAAATTAATGCCAATACCCGAAATACAATATTGCTGTGTGTAGTGGCGTTAGCGGTAGCAATTCTCGTGGGGTTGTATACATCACGCTGGATTACCCGACCGATCGCCCGTCTGAGTAGCGCCAGTAGTGCGATCGCGGCAGGAGATCTAGAGCAAACGGTGACGGTACAGGGAGTCCGGGAACTGAACGATTTAGCGCGATCGTTCAATAGCATGGCAGCCCAGCTCAAAGCCTCGTTTACCGAGTTGGAACAGACCAATGAACGATTAGAACAACGGGTGGAAGAGCGGACAACTGAACTGCAAGCAGCGAAGGAAGCAGCAGATGCCGCAAATCATGCCAAAAGTGAGTTTTTAGCGAATATGAGCCATGAGTTACGAACTCCGTTAAATGGCATTTTGGGATATGTGCAAATCTTTCAACGGGATAAATTGTTTAGTCCCAAGCAACGGGATGGACTGGATATTATTTACCAATGTGGCTCTCATTTGCTGACGTTGATTAATGACATTCTGGATTTAGCAAAAGTAGAAGCCCGTAAATTGGAATTACAACCAACCAGCTTCAGTTTGGCTGAACTTCTGATAGGTGTGCGAGATATTTGTCAGGTACGGGCAGAACAAAAAGAAGTTCAGTTTCACTATGAGGTGCTGAATCATTTACCAATGGCTGTAGAAGCAGATGTCAAACGCTTACGTCAAATTCTTCTCAATTTATTAGGAAATGCTATTAAATTTACGGATGTAGGTAGTGTTACTCTCACAGTTGGAGTAGTTGCCAGAGTCGATGCAAGCCCATCTCAACCAGTTCACCGAGTACGGTTTCAGATTACCGACACGGGAGTAGGCATACCGCCAGAACAATTAGAAAAAATCTTTCTCCCATTTGAACAGGTCGGAGAACAGTTCCGTAAAGCTGAGGGCACTGGATTAGGGTTAGCCATCACCCAACGGTTTATTCAACTGATGGATAGTGAGATTCAGGTAGAAAGCACCTATGGGCAAGGCAGTCGCTTCTGGTTTGATTTGGATTTACCAGAGGCGATCGATTGGACTGAGCCAGATCCAGATCGATCGCTGCATTCAATCATGGGTTATGAGGGCGATCGTCGGCTGGTTTTGGTCGTGGATGATTTATGGGAAAACCGGGTGGTCATCGTCAATTTACTAGAGCCGTTGGGATTTACGGTGATTGAAGCCGCAAATGGGCAAGAAGGGTTAGAGAAAGCCCAACAGTATCAACCGGATGCTATCATTACCGATTTGGCAATGCCAGTAATGGATGGATTTGTCATGACGCAACAATTACGTGCCCTGCCAGCATTTCAACAGGCAGTGATCATTGCCTCGTCGGCATCGGTGTTTAATTTCAATCGCCAACAAAGTCATGCAGCAGGGTGTACAGATTTCTTGCCGAAACCAGTGCAAGCGATCGAGTTATTTGAGCAATTGCAACTCTATTTAAACCTGCAATGGCGTTATGAGTCAGAAACAGAGGTGGCATCTGCCCAACTAGCAACGACAATGCTCGTGCCAACGGCAGCAGAACTTGCGGCACTTTATGAAGCAGCCCAGGCGGGATATATTAACCGCATTCAAGCCGAGGCAACTCACCTTAAGCAACTTAATCCTGACTATGGTGTTTTTGCGGATCGGGTGTTGGCATTAGCGGAAGAGTTTGATGAGGAGGCAATCATTCAGTTGATTGCTTCCCATATTGGCTGAGGCAACGAATGATGCAACCTAAATTAAAAGAAACCATTTTAATTGTCGATGATGTCCCCACTAACATCAAAGTATTAGTCAATTTATTAGATGAATCGGGATTAAATATTGCGGTGGCAAAAAACGGTGAAAGTGCGCTAGAGAAAGTCCATAAAGTTGCTCCAGATCTAATTCTCTTAGATGTGATGATGCCGGGGATTGACGGTTTTGAAACCTGTAAACGCTTAAAAGCCGATGCCAGGACGAAAGAAATTCCGATTATTTTTATGACGGCACTATCCGATCCGGTGGATAAGATCAAGGGCTTGCAGTTAGGAGCAGTAGACTATGTCACTAAGCCAATTCATCAGGAGGAAGTATTAGCCAGGATTAATGTGCATCTGGACTTACGGCGGGCACGCCTGAGGCTGGTACGGGAGGAAAAACTAGCATCCTTGGGGCAATTGGTGGCTGGACTTGCCCATGAGATTAATAATCCAGTGAACTTTATTCATGGCAACCTGGCGTATGTCCAGCGTTATAGCCACGAGTTACTAGAGGCAGTGAAGCTGTATCAGTCTCAATGTTCTATACCAACGCCTGAAATTCAAGCCTTTTCAGAGCAGGTTGACTTAAGCTTTATTCAAATCGATTTGCCAAAACTGCTGACCTCGATCGAATTAGGCACCCGCCGGATTCAAGAATTGGTACGATCGCTGCGGATCTTCTCCCGCCTGGATGAAGCCGATTACAAGGCAGTGGATTTACATGAAGGGTTAGAGAGTACGTTAATGCTGTTGAGTAGCCAATTAGAGGCGAAAGCTCCTGATTCAGCAATTACCGTGACCCGCGAGTATACTGAGTTGCCATTAGTCGAATGTTATGCCGGGGAAATGAATCAGGTGTTTATGAATTTACTCACGAATGCGATCGATGCGATCGAAGATAAGCTCAAACTCTGGCGAGCTATGCCACATCCTGAACTACCGTATTACATCCCGAATATTCATCTCCAAACGGTGGTGCTGCCGGAGCAACAGCAGATCGCGATTCGGATTGCTGACAATGGCATCGGCATGTCGGAAACGGTGCAGCAAAAACTATTCGACCCATTCTTTACAACAAAAGCGATCGGTCGTGGGACTGGGTTAGGGCTGGCGATCGTTCATCAAATTATTGTCGAGCAACATCGAGGAACACTCAGAGTAAAATCAACTCCGGAGCAAGGTACGGAATTGATCGTGAGTATTCCGATGCGAACCTAACTAATCATTCAAACAACTGGAGACGATGAATGGGAAACAACCACCCACCAGACTAGAACCGAAATCGCCAGAACTAACAGTTTGGTAACAATATAAAGCAGGTCGTTTGAGGCCATCGTTGTAGAGAACATACCTCCCTCCCTGGTTACTGATAGAGATATCCAGCCACCATTTACCTCTAAGGGAACACTCCTCACGCCTTCCCCTATACTTCTATTGTCGCGTTAAGTCCCACAGTTGGCTGATGATGCCACAAATTGCAACAATGATGCCTTCCTCCAGATTAGGAGCCCGTGGTAATCGCACCTAAACCGATTAGGCTGAGTCAGCCCTCATTTGGATGTGTAGTGAACTGTCCTGCGACGTGTGACTCCAGCAAAAATTAGCCTGAGTCTTGTCAGTTTCCTAATTACTACTGTATTAATTAGGAATAATTTGCAATAGTTTAAGGCTCAGGTAGGCATGGCGATCGCATTCAATGAAACAGATTGGTCTGAAATCTGTAACACGGCTCAACTGCAAGGGGAGAATGTCTATCAGAAGACCACGGCAGGCTCCTGGTTCCATCTGCCTCACCAGTTTGGCATGGGTGGGGAGCAAATCATTTGCCTGCATCATGGCTTAACCCTGAGCATTCGGAAGGGGCAACTCTGGCAGGATCTCCACTTGAAGCGACAGCATGAATCAGCGTTTCCACTTGTCCTAAAATTTCTGCTATCAGGGTGTTCTAGAGTTCACACGGCAAATGTTCCGAGTGTTATGGGTGAGTATGAAGAAGTCGATGGATACTATTACTTATATTGTTTGCCAGAATTGACTGAAGTCGAGCAATGGCAGGCAAAAGAACCGATTCAGATGGTTATGATCTATGCCCATCCCGATTATTTTCGGCAGTTGGAACAGGAGCATACCATGCTGCCCCGGTCGCTGAAACAGTTAATTGACGCAGGTTCAATTCAGCCCTTTCATCACAACCTGGGTCAAACCACACCGGGCATGGTGAAGGTGCTGCAACAAATCATAGACTGTCCCTATCAAGGGTTAGTCCAACAGCTATTTTTGGAAGGAAAAGCTCTGGAACTACTAGCCCTCCAATTTGCGCAATGGGAAGAGCCACAGCAAGCTGCAAATCCCATGATTTCTTTGAAACCCGATGATATAGAGTGTCTGCATTTTGCCAGTAAGATTCTCATTCAACGGGCAAACAATCCGCCTTCACTGCTAGAACTGGCTCGGCAGGTTGGGTTGAACGATCGCAAGCTCAAGCAAGGCTTTCTCCAGGTATTTGGCACGACAGTATTTGGCTACTTACAGGACTATCGGCTGGCGCGATCGCAGCAACTCCTGGAATCCGGTGAAATGAGCGTCACCGAAGTTGCCCATACGGTTGGTTATGCCAGCCTACCATCATTTAGCAAAGCCTTTCGGAAGAAGTTTGGGCATAGTCCTCTTGCCTACATGACCCGGCACAATACCCAAAAAGTCCGTTTGGGATAACAGAAAGTCCGTCTGGGATAAGACAAACACAATGCGATCGTCCTACTATCTAACCCAGATCTATCAAGAGTTTTTCTCAATAGAGACTTGCATTAAATGGGTTTGTGTGAGGATAGTGTGTGAATAGTCAGGTGAGTCGTCATTTTTGGATTTCTGGATTATTAGTTGGGTTAATGGTTCTGCCAGTTCAGGCAAAGGAACACCTGCCTCACCCGGAAACAGGCAAGCCTTCAGAAGTTCCTGTGGCAAAGGGAGCGGTAGACCAATCCAGGTCGGTACAGCAATCCGCCATTCCCCAGATTCGTGAGTTCCCACGACCGGCAACAACCCTGAAGGAGTGGCAAGCCCAAGTTGAGGCCGCCAGGGTGCAGGTTACAGGAGTGCAACTGAACTCGATCGATACTGGGTTAGAAATTGTGCTGCAAACGGCTGAGGGGCAACTGCTTCAGGTGGATGCAACCAAGTTCCGTACTGAGGGAAATAGCCTGATTGCGGAAATCACCAATGCAATGCTGGTACTACCCGATGACTCGGCATTCATTGCCGAAACGCCAACCCCAGATGTTGCCCGTGTTCAGGTGACTCAGGTAGATAGCAGTACCATTCAGGTGACGGTAACGGGTAACGATAGCCCGCCTCAACAAGAAGTCATCCTGAGAACGGGGGATTTTGCCTATAGCCTCAACCCAGACGATGAAGTGCCCGAAGAGGAAGTGGTAGTGACTGGGGATCTTCCAGGTAGCTCCTACTTTACCCCCAATGCGACGACTGGGACACGCACCAATACTCCCATTCTCGATACACCCCAATCGATTCAGGTGATTCCGCAGCAGGTGTTGCAAGACCAGCAAACGCTGCGGGTAGATGATGCCCTGCGAAATGTCAGCGGTGTAGTAGGGCGGCTCAATCCCTTTGGTTCCAGCACAAACATCACGATCCGGGGCTTTACAACGGATAACTTCACGGCGGGAGCCTTTTTGCGGGATGGTTATCGGCTGAATGACAATTTTAGTACTCAAGAAACCGCCAATATTGAACAAATTGAGGTAATTAAAGGTCCGGCATCCGTTTTGTATGGGCAAAACGACCCCGGTGGAATTATCAATCTGGTGACGAAGCGCCCTTTGTCCAATCCGTTCTACGAACTGCAATTCCAGGCTGGTAGTTATGGCTTAATCCGTCCCAGTATCGATTTCTCCGGGCCCTTAACCGCCGATCGCTCGCTGCGCTACCGCTTAAATGTGGCGTATCAGCATGAAGATGGCTTCCGAGATCTGGAGATTGATACGAATCGATTTTTTATTGCTCCGGTTTTGAGTTGGGATATTGGCGATCGCACTAACCTGACGATCGTCATGGAATACATCAATGAGAAAAGCCCGTATGATCTAGGTCTTCCTGCCATTGGCGATCGCGTAGCAGATGTACCCCGCGATCGGGTTGTGGGTGCTCTAGATGATTCTTCTGAAAGCCGAGCCTTGACTCTAGGGTATGACCTGAAGCATCAATTCAACGATAACTGGAGCTTAAATCATGGGTTTCGCTACGTGACTCAGGACTATAGCGTTCTTGTCACCTTGCCAGCGTTTGTCGATCAAACGACGGGAGATGTGAATCTGTTTTTTGCTGACCGGGAGTATCGCTCGGATGATTACACCATTCAAACGAATGTGGTGGGTAAATTTAACACCGGATCGGTGCGGCATACTCTCCTGGCTGGAGTGGATTTAAACTTCAACCGACTCGATGAGCGGTTTACCCGGGCTGATTTTAGTAATCTACTGGTGATCAACGTTTTTAACCCAGTGTATGGGACTGTCCCCAGACCTGATCTGAGTGGTTTCGAGCCGTTTGCCCCCTATGATACCGAGTACGATCGCGTCGGGGTTTTCCTTCAAGATCAAGTCAACTTTGGAGATCAATTCATCCTGGTCGGTAGTTTGCGCTATGACACCATCAATTTTCGGATTGCTCCAGATTACGATCCATCTCAAACGAATGCATCGTATCAGTCCTGGAGTCCCCGCATTGGTTTGATCTATAAACCTGTGGAAACGGTATCGCTCTATGCCAATTATTCCCAGTCATTCAAGCCAAACCTCAGCACAAATGTCAGCGGTAGCCCACTAGAGCCAGAAAAAGCCAGGGGGTTTGAAGTCGGTGCCAAAGCAGAACTTTTGAACCGAAAACTGTTCGTTACCCTCGCTTACTTTAATATCACCAAGCGAAATGTCGCAACGACCGATCCCAATAATCCCTTTTTCTCCGTATTGGCAGGGAAGCAACGGAGTCAGGGCGTGGAACTGGATATTGCTGGGGAAATTTTGCCCGGTTGGAATATCATTGCCAACTACGCCTATACCGATGCCAGAATCACCGAAGACAACGATATACCCATTGGAAATCGTTTGTTCAACGCACCCTATCACAGTGCGGGTCTGTGGACAACCTACGAAATTCAGCAGGGCGACTTGCAGGGACTGGGTTTCGGCGTTGGCATCAATTATGTTGGCAATCGCTATGGAGACTTAGCAAATAGCTTTAAAGTAGGGGATTATTTTTTGACGAATCTAGCTTTATTCTACAAACGAAATAACTGGCGATTGGGGTTAAACATTAATAATTTATTTAATGTTTCCTACATCAGCAGCACCAACAATTCCCGTAACTTTGGCAATGCCCCAGGAGCCCCGCTAACGGTCATTGGCACTATTGCTGTAGAGTTCTAATCAACCTTGCTGAATTAGCTCATGTTTTTCATACGGCGTATCCATCCTGTTGCAATGGCTCAAAGTGATACGAGATGGGTAAATTGGATTCGGTGGGTGGGGCTGGCCATGATCATGATGGGAGCGATCGTTGCCTGCCAGGGAACCCCCTCCCTTGTACAGCACAATGCCGTTTCTACCCCATCCGCAGTTCCCGCCAACTGTCGCACGATCGCCCATGCAATGGGAGAAACTCAAGTGTGTGGTCAACCCCAACGGATTGTGGTGTTGGGGCCCTATTTACTGGAACCCCTGCTGGCTTTAGGGATTCAGCCTATTGCCTTTGGCGACCACATCGCCTTTCACCAGGGGGACTATACGAAACCTGCTGAACAGATCCCCTATCTTGGGCAATGGGTTTCCCAACCACTGGTGAATGTGGGTATCGCCTACACTCCGTCGATCGAAGCAATTCTGAAAGCTCAACCGGATTTAATTTTGGGCATTGATGGCAATAATGCCAGACAGTATCAGACGTTAACTGGCATTGCTCCAACATTAATGCTGAAGTGGACTGAGCCCGAAAAAAATCTCCAGGTCATCGCGCAAGCAGTCAATCGATCGAAGCAAGCCGAGCAACTATTAACCCAAACCAGACAGCAAATTGCTACAGCCCGCCAAGCCTTTGCTCCTCTAGTGGAAACTGCTCCCAGGCTGTTATTGCTCAGTTCCACCGAATTAAGGGAGATTTATCTAGGGGTTAATACTCATGGGATGTGTAGTTCCCTGCTTAAGGAGTTAGGCTTTCAACTGGTTGTTCCCCCCGGAGTTCAACCATCTCAACAGACCACCCTCATCCCGATTACTCTAGAAGCTTTGCCCCAGCTTAATCATGCCAATCTGATTGTTTTACTGGGCAATAATTTCAAGGGCATGAATCACCTCAGTGGTACAGATATGTTTGAGAAACACCAACTATCGCAACTCAAGCAGGCATGGGCAAAAAATGCGATCGCCCAGACTCTAAATGCCAGCAAACGGGATCAGGTCTACTTCATCCCCGCGTATCTTTGTTTAGGCTTACCTGGTCCTATTGGAACGAATCTTTATCTCAATGAACTTCAGCAGCAGTTACTGCCAAGTCAATGAATTTTGCTCTTTGTAATCAATAGTGGTCAAATTCAATGCGAACCTTCATTGTGCTCTGGTTGGGGCAGATTGCCTCCGCCATTGGCAGCAACATGACCTACTTTGCATTAACACTGTGGGTCTGGCAGCAAACCCAGTCTGCCACCGCGATCGCTCTGATTCTTGTGTTCTACCAACTGCCACAGATCGCCGTATCGCTATTTTCTGGTCTTCTGGTCGATCGCGTTTCTCGCAAACATTTGCTGATTCTGAGCGATACCGCTTCGGCGGGTTGCACCATTTCGGTCGGTATTTTAGCCGCATTGCAAGTTCTGCAACTCTGGCATATCTATTTAATTGCAGCGGTGATTGGCTGCTTTGGCAATCTCCAATCCCTCACCTATTCAACCTTGATTCCACTGATTGTTCCCAAACAACATCACACTCGCGCCAGCAGTATGGGTGGAATAGTTGCCTATGCGGCTGGCATCTTTTCCCCAGCCTTAGCGGGTGTGTTATATCCCACAGTGGGGCTGTTGGGAATTACAGCGGTTGACATGGTAACTTTTACGATCGCTCTGTTCACCGTCCTCCTAGTACCTATTCCCCACCGCGTATTGCAACCTAACTCTCAGGAAAGCGAGGATGAGATAGCGCGAGGTCAAAAACTTTGGCGAGATACAACCCTGGGGTTTCGCTATATTGCTTCCCAGCCCAGCCTCCGGGCAATGGTGATCGTCATGGCATCCTTCGCGTTTCTCCATCAAATCAGTGAGGTACTTTACCAACCTCTGATTTTGGCAAGGACAGGAGATAATACCCAAATTTTAGGGATTGTTGTGGCAATGTCCGGCGTAGGAGGCGTAGTCGGCGCGATCGCCCTGAGTCTCTGGGGTGGGTTTCACCGTCGTGTGCTGGGAATGGTGGTTGGTTTTATTGGCATCGGATTCAGTAACCTGGTTTTGGGCATGGGTCAAGGCTCTGGATTATGGGCGATCGCCCGCTTTGGCGCATCTCTGCACAGTCCCCTGATTTTTAGCTCCTACACTGCTATATGGTATGCCAAAGTTGTGCCAACCCTTCAGGGACGAGTTTTTGCGGCTGATTATCTGATTGGCATTGTGATTGAAGCCACCGCCGGATTAAGTGCCGGATTACTTGCCGATCGCGTCTTTGAACCTGCCCTGCGATCGGGGGGCTGGCTGGCTACAACCTTTGGAACCCTGGTAGGAACAGAAGCGGGAAGCGGCATTGCTCTTCTCTACATCATCAATGCCATTGGCATCATCGGCATCGGGCTGGGGAGTGGCAGAGTAAAAGCCTTCTGGAATGCCGAGACGCTGATGCCTGATTATGAAATGGACTCGGAACTGCTTTAAGCAATTGGGGATTGAGGCTAACAGCATCCCCCTGATTGACTGACAAATCTTTTGAGTTATTGCCAGAACCACCCTCACCCTAGCCCTCTCCCACAGGAGAGGGAACAAAATATTGGATCGGCTCCTTTCTCCCTCTGGGAGAAGGGCTGGGGATGAGGGCGAAAGTAGTTTTGTCAGTCAACCAGCAGCATCCCCGACTGCCGGCAAACCATGCGGTTTGTTGTAACTAATTTGGTAACGCGAGCGGACTACGGTAGTGCAACGACTAGGCTGAAATAGTCAATTCCTACCGCTTTGGTGATCAAGGATTCCTATAATGGTTCGTAACGTGCAACTTCAACCCTACACGCTCATTCGTCAAACGGGATGCGTTGTCCTGACAACTCTGCTCCTGTTTGGGGCAGCTTGCCAACTGGCGACTCCAGCGAAGGCGATCGAGGCTACCCTACCCCATCGATTCACCACGACCCAACTAAAGCCGTCCCCTCGGGTTGTTAATCGCTTACCCCAACGAGTTGCCCTGAAGGTCAGGCGAGATCTGGCGCAACGTCTGAACCTACCGGAACGTCGCTTTCAGGTTGTTGGTTCAAGTCGGGAAACCTGGTCAGATAGTTGCCTGGGGTTAGCCGCACCCAACGAACGCTGTGCAATGGCAATGGTGGAAGGATGGCGGCTTGAACTCACGGATGGTCAACAAACCTGGGTTTACCGCACAGATTTAAGAGCACAAGTGATCAAGTTAGAAACTCGGGACACGGCTGAACTACCGCCGCCGATCGTCGATTTGTTATTTGCCACGATCGCCCGTCAGGAAAAAGTGCCCGCAAATACCCTCAAAGTCGTAGAAGCTCAACCCAAAACCTGGGATGGTTGCATGGGTATCTATAAACCTGGACAAATGTGTACTCGAATTGCTATTGCTGGGTATCGTGTGATTGTCCGGGGCGATCGCCAAAGTTGGGTTTACCATACCAGCCAGGATGGTTCGCAGATAGTGCAAAACCCGATCGCCAGTGGTAGTGGCGACCAGATTATGCCTTCATTCTTTCCTGCCGAGTCCCAACCTGAGAACCCAACGACCGACATCGTGTTCAAAATGACGGTTTCAGGTGGCATGGATGGCAGGGTCACGGAAACGATTCTAACCACTGATGGCATTCTGTACCGTAAGAGTAACAGTATGCAAGCCTCTGCGATATCGGAGCCGACAATCATTAAGCGTCTGTCCCCAGCCCAGTTGCAGCAGTTTCAACAGCAACTTCAGCAACAGCAGTTTCCCAATCTTGATGGCATGAGGTATTTAACCCCTGCCGCCTTTGCAGATTATCCCACCACCGTGTTCCAGGCGATGGGCAGTACGGTGGCTTATATTGATCTTGAACAAGCCGATCTTCCCCTATCGTTACAAGCGGTTATTCAGGCATGGCAGCGGTTATAGCCAGAGGTCATCCTAGGGGCGTAAGGCTCTACCGGAGCAACGTTTGTTCCGAACTGCCTACCCCCTTAGCTAAAGCCGCTAACGCTCTATTCCACCCTTGAAAGCGATGGGCTTGGCTTTAACTTCTGTAAACAGAACCTATCCAATCGATAAACCGCCCTCGCTATGTCAACGATGGCGTTAGTTGAGCGCCATTCGCTATCGATTAGAGCTAAGACAGCGAGGATCATAGAGCGTTGCCTTTTCTGGTTCCCTGGGAAACCACATTGCTGTACACTTACAAAATTCCACTAGTATTAACATCACCGGGACTTCAATTAACATACCAACAACTGTTGCCAATGCGGCACCCGAGTTTAATCCAAATAGCATGACTGCCGTAGCGATCGCGACCTCAAAATGATTGCTGGCTCCAATTAATGCTGCCGGAGCCGCATCTTCATAGGAAAGTTTTAACTTGAAGGCAGCAACATAAGAAATCAAGAAGATGAAATTCGTTTGTAGAAATAGCGGTACAGCAATCAGGAAAATATGGAGTGGATGATTAACTATCAGTTCCCCTTTGAAGGCAAATAACAGGATCAAAGTGATTAACAAAGCCACAATCGCAACTGGACTTAAATAATGCAAAAATCGCTGTTCAAACCATTCCCGTCCTTTATGCTGAAAAATCCAGTAGCGGGAGTACATGCCTGCAATGAGAGGGAATCCTACATAAATCAGAACTGAGAGGGCGATTGTTTGCCAGGGTACGGTCAAGTCATTCGCCGCCAGTAACCAACGACCAAGAGGGGCATAGAGAAACAGCATCACTAGCGAGTTCACTGCCACCATCACCAGCGTATGTCCCTGATTGCCATAACAGAGATAGCCCCACATCAGCACCATTGCCGTACAGGGAGCAATCCCTAGCAAAATTGCTCCAGCAATGTAGGAATTGGCTAGCGGTACTTCTATGCCCCGAATTAACTCCGTACCTGTGATTAGAGGGCGAAACAGCCAACCGAGAAAGAATTGTGCAAATATAAGCATTGTGAATGGCTTGATGAACCAGTTCACCACTAATGTCAAGCCAACAGGTTTGGGAGCACGTACCGCTCGCTTTGCCTGAGAAAAGTCGATCTTCACCATGATGGGATACATCATGAAAAATAGGCAGATCGCGATCGGAATTGATATCTGGTAAAGGCTCATAGCATCCAGGGCAACGGCAACCCCTGGAAAGATCCGCCCCAATGCAACCCCTACTCCAATGCATAGACAGACCCACAGGGAAAGATAGCGTTCAAACAAGCTGAGTGAACCACCTGCTGGCACTGCTCCTGAATTTTGGGTCGAACGTTTTAGATTCATAATCAGAGGGAAGAAAACAATACATTAATCCCCATCGCCCGCTTTCCAGGCGATCGCTTGAGTGGGTTGTGGATCAGGAAGTTTGAGTGAGATGATCCAGGCGGCCAGCACAAATAATGATGCAATCCACAGGCAACCTACTAATCCATAGAGTTGATAAATCACCCCTGACAACACTGTACCCATCAGTCGCCCACCAGAGTTCGCCATGTAATAGAACCCGACATTGAGGGCAACTTTGTCGTCATCCGTGAATGCCAACACCAGGTAAGAATGCACTGCCGAATTAAACGCAAATACAATCCCAAAAATCATCAATCCCACGACGATCGTCACATTCAGTGGAGCATTGAGTTGCATGGCTAGAGCGATACTAGCAGGAATCGCCGTCAGCATCCCAGTCCAAAATTGAATGGTTTTTGCCTTTGGTGGCTCACCGTTGCCAAACCGCCGAAGCAAGGTCGGGGCAAGAAACTGGATGATGCCATAGCCAATCACCCAACAGGCTAAAAATCCGCCTGCCTGGTAGAATGACCAGCCCAATCCGCTACGGAGGAAGACAGGTAGACCGACCACAAACCAAACATCCCTGGAGCCAAACAGGAAAAAGCGGGCGGCTGAAAGAATATTAATTTCACGGCTTTTGGAGAATAGTTGAGTAAACTTAACCTTCGTCTTGATCTTGCCCATGCCCTTGGGCAGCATTGCCCCGGTGAACAGGATCAACAGTAGCCCGATCGCCATGATCCACAACGAAGGCACAAAGCCAAATGTGCCTAATAAGGCGGCTCCCAGAAAGAAGCCGACCCCCTTCAAGGCATTTTTCGATCCCGTCAGGACAGCCACCCATTTAAATAAAGACGATTGCGCCTCCTGCGGGACAACCAGACGAATCGCACTCTTGGAACTCATTTTAGTCAGATCTTTGGCAATCCCGGAGAAGGCTTGGGAGGTCATGACATATAACACGGCTAGCCACTGTGCCCAGTCACGATTGAGCAATGACAGCATCACTAAAGCGAAGATCTGAAGCCCGATACCACTATAGAGCGTGACTTTTAAGCCCAACTGCGAGCCAATCCACCCTCCCAAAAAGTTGGTGACAATGCCAAAAATTTCGTAGAACAGAAACAGAAAGGCAATCTGAATCGGGGTGTAGCCAATTTCATTGAAATACAGCAGCACCAGCATTCGTAACGCCCCATCCGTCAGCGTAAATCCCCAATATGCCAGGGTGACAAGGGCATAGTTTTTTAGATTGCCATTAGAGACTGAAGTCATTGTAGAATCCCTCTCAACTTAGACTTACAGCCACTTTCCGCGCCAGTTCCACCATGCGGTTGGCATAGCCCCACTCATTGTCATACCAGGCATAAATTTTGACCTGAGTGTCATCCACCACCATCGTTGACAGGGCATCTACAATAGACGATCGCGGATCATTGAGATAGTCGATCGACACCAGAGGTCGTTCCTCATAGCCTAAAATTCCCTTGAGTGGCTCCTGTTCTGACGCTTGTTTGAGCAGTTGATTCACCTCTGCTACTGAGGTTGGACGAGCGACTTCAAACACACAATCTGTCAGCGATGCATTCAGCAATGGGACTCGTACTGCTAGTCCATTTAGTTTGCCATTCAGTTCGGGATAAATTAGCCCGATCGCCGTGGCTGACCCTGTACTGGTGGGAATCAATGACAATGCCGAAGCCCGTGCCCGTCGGAGATCTTTGTGGGGAGCATCCACTAGCGTTTGGGTATTGGTATTGTCATGAATCGTCGTGACAACGCCATGTTTGATGCCAATGCCCTGATGAATTACTTTCACCACCGGAGCCAAACAATTCGTTGTGCAGGAAGCCGCTGTCAGCAGGTGGTGTTGAGTCGGCTCATACAGGTGGTCATTCACTCCCATCACCACATTTAATGCCCCCTGTTTGACTGGAGCCGCCACAATTACCTTACGCACTCCCCGCTTAAAGTAGGGATCGAGGGTTTCAGGAGTACGAAACTTACCAGAACATTCCAGCACCAGATCAATCCCCAGATCCTCCCAGGGCACATCACCAGGTTGGGTATGGTCAGAAAAGGTGAGCGGTTGCCCATCAATATAAATCCGGTCTACTCCCGCCGTTACTTCCGGAGTCCAGCGTCCATGCACCGAGTCAAACTTTAGCAGGTGCGCCGCCGCTTCAGCCCCACCTTTGACTTCATTGATGTGAACAAACTCTAATTCTGACCAACCCCAGGCAGCTCTTAGATCTAACCGCCCAATCCGACCGAAACCATTAATTCCAACCCGAATTGCCATTGCTCCTCCATTTCAAATTAAGTTGATATTTTGTTCCATCAAATTTTATTGATGGATTAACTAAAACGATACCTACTCATTCCCATCCCGAAATTCGGGACTTTGAACGGTTCGGTTCCCTCCTGTTTAAGCAGGGTTAGGGAAGATCAAAGGGGGGGTACTTTAAGGCATATCATCCGCATCAGTACAGGGACGGGCAGGCAAAATGGGACTGTATCGCCGGAACTCCGACAGGTATTGCTCCAAGACCACAAATTGAGACAAATTCAGCCGATAGTAAATCCAACGTCCCTCCTGGCGCGATCGCACCAAATCTGCATCCTTGAGGGCTTTCAGGTGAAATGACAGTTTAGACTGAGCCACCTTCAGCACTTTACAGAGATCACAAACACAAAGTTCGTTCTCCCGTAACAGCTCCACAACTTTGACTCGGAGAGGATCCGATAACGCCTGGAAGCCAGCAATCACCGTCTCAGAAGGTAACGAAACAGCCTTGACCATCAAGTTCAACCTTACCTATCAATTTTTTTTGATGCAGTTCATCTTAACCCATTTTCTGCCATCTGTCATGACTGGTTCTGATTGATTCCGCCTGATTAGGGTCTGCTTGCCTGTTCCGCCTGGAAAGTCGTTTGCCGACGCAGCAGTTCAGCCACCGTAAGGTTAGGTTCTGGAGTGCCCTGAAAGGCAGTGCCAATTTTGCCCCGCGTGAACTGAATCTCTGCCAAACGATACGCCTCCTCGGGCAAGGGCAAATAGCCTACCGTTTCGACTAAGCTGGGCGCACGTTGCAGATAGAACTCGATGAATGCCCGCAATTCTGGTTTATCCTGGGCTGCCTTCGAGTTGACATAGATAAACAGAGGACGCGATAGCGGTTGATAGGTGGCGTTTTTAATATTCTGATCATCCGGTGAAACGGGGCCATTCCCATTATTGACAGGTAGCGCTTTCACAGTCGCTTGATTGGCTTTGTAGTAAGCGTGGGGAATATATCCCAGAGCCCCCACTGATTGATTAATCCCTCGTACCAGAACATTGTCGTCTTCACTGCCAACATAGTCGGCGCGGCTGGCATTTGTGCTGCCGATGATCACCTCATTGAAGTAATCGAATGTACCGGAATCGGCTCCAGCTCCAAATAACATCAGCGGTTGCTTAGGATAGGAAGCGCGAATTTGATTCCAGTGGGTGATTTTGCCTTGAGCGGCTCGTTCCCAAACTTGCTTCAGTTCAGCAACCGTAATCTCCTTTGCCCAGGAGTTTTGGGGATTGACCGCGATCGTCAAAGCATCGAAGGCAACGGGCAATTCAATAAAGGCAACGCCATTTTTCACACAGGTTGACAATTCGGCCTTTGAGATCGGGCGAGAGGCATTACTAATGTCCGTTTCACCGGCACAGAATCGGCGAAATCCTGCCGTAGAGCCAGCAAATCGCACGTCAATCTCGGCGTTGGTGCCTGCGGTCGTAGTCCGGAAGGCTTTTGCCACAGCCTCCGTGACCGGGTACACCGTACTGGAACCATCCGCTACGATCTTCCCAGCCGCAGGCGCAACAAGGGGCGTTTCTTCAACTTGGGTTGAGGGGGCACAGGCGGATAAAGCAAAGGGTGACGCGATCGCCAAGAACAGGTTTAACAGCCTGGAGAGTCTATTTGTACCCACTACCATAGAGTCATCTGCCTTTCAAAGAGGATGTGAAGCATTGCACTCCCCTGTCCATCGAACTGCTGGAGGTAGAACCGCGATCGCCAACTGGCGATGGCTTCAGTTCTCCGGCAACAAGGAAGTAATTCCATCATTTCAAAAAAGGTTGATTGTAGCAGGTGTTCTACAACACTTGTAAAGAAAAATTTACCCAAAAATTTTATTCATTTATCCCTGTTGACAGTGTATTCAGTTGTCTGAGAGTTTAACGCTCTGTCACAAAAGAATTTCAACAAGAAAAATTGATTTGTGGCCGCCTGAGTGAAGTTAATCCATTAGCGCTTGATGGAGCAACAGCCCTTTAGCCAGATAATTGCACCGCACAGTTCTTGCCCTGGGCTTTTGCCTGATAAAGACCCTGATCCGCGATCGCAATTAAGGTTGCCGGAGAAGACTGGGGCTGAGGAATCAGGGTGGCGACCCCTAAACTCAGGGTCATAAATTGGTTGACCTGAGAACTGGGATGCGGCAGTTGTAGGGCACTAACATTCGTTTGAATCAGCTTAGCCAGCGCGATCGCGCCTTCCGCCTCGGTGTTCGGTAAGATAATAGCAAACTCTTCCCCGCCGTATCGAGCCAGGAGGTCAATCGGCCGTTGGAGAGTTTGAGCGATCGCCTTAGCGATTTGCCGGAGGGCATCATCTCCCGCTAGATGTCCATGCGTATCGTTATAAAGCTTGAAGCAATCAATATCACACAGGATCAGGGACAGGGGAGCTTGTTCCTGTGCCAATCGCTGCCATTCAGCATTTAACGTATCATCAAAACAGCGACGATTCGCGACTTTGGTCAACCCATCGGAAGCCGCCAATCGCTGGAGTTCCTGATTCGCTTGTTGCAGTTTGAGATACAGTTCCGATTGCTGAATTGCGATCGCGGCTTGACTTGCCAGTTGATTAAATAAACTCACCTCCGACTGCTGCCATCGACGGGTGTTAGTACATTGATGGGCAATCAGGAGCCCCCACAACTTCTCTTGCTGCAAGATTGGTACAACCAGGTTGGCTCGGATATGCAAACTGCGAAGCAACTCTACATGACAGGGAGATAAATCTGCTGTTTCAATATCGGCGATCGCTCGCGTATTACCTTCTTGATAATACGCAGCATGGGTTGACTGAAAGCAGGTATCCATCACTTGAATCCCCAGGATCGACAGACCGCCCTCCGCCAGTGACTCGACCGCCACCAAGCCGCTCCAGTCCAGTTCAAACTGATAAATCACCACTCGATCTACATTAAACAGTTGCCGAACCTCATCTGCCGTAGTTTGCAGAATTTCATTCAGATCTAATGACTGCCGAATTCGTTGCGTCACCGATGCCACGATACGTTCCGCTTCGCTTTGGTGTTGAGCCAGTTGTATCGGGCTAACAGCCGTTTTACTGGGTTGATTCACATCGAAATGGGGTGTAATCGTCACCGGTACAGCACTGGGTTTAGCAATCAAATACCCTTGAGCCAGCGTGGCTCCGCGATCGCGTAACCAGTTCAGTTCCTCAATACATTCAATGCCTTCAGCAACCGTCTGAATGTCCAGCTTTTGCGCAATTTCCAGCAATTTTTCCGTGATTGACGCTTTATACAGATCCTGGTGCACATCCCGAATCAACTCCATATCCAATTTAATGAAGTCAGGACGGAGTTGATGGAGTAAGTTTAGACCGGAGTAGCCAGACCCTAAATCATCCAGGGCAATGAGAAACCCGGCATCCCGATAAAACCTCAGCACTGTTCTCAAATGATCTAAATTCTGCGGATTATCTGACTCCACCACTTCAAATACAATCCGCTCATGGGGAATTCCCGCCCGATCGATCGCTTCTACGGTACTCCGCAAACAGGACACCGGATCGTACAACGCCGTGGGCGTGAAATTGATGAAAATGTGACCACCCAGTTGATGCCGACTCACCTGGGAAATCGCACTGAGGCGGGCGATCCGATCCAGTTGGGGCAACAATCCCGATTCTGCTGCCTGCTCCAGAATTGTCCCCGGCATAACCAGATTGCCCTGTTCATCCAATCCCCGCAGGAGGGATTCATAGCCATAAATTTGGGTTGTGTCTTGGATTGCCACGATCGGCTGGAAGTAGCTAGTAAAGCGTTCGGTAGCCAGCATATCCACCAGCCAGTCGGACTGACTAAACTTAATAAAACGTTGCAGGGAGGCAATATCACTAAAATCTTGCAGTTGAGGCTGCACCGCACCTCGAATAAATAAAGCCTGAGTTTCCCTTAATTCCATCGGGGCTAAAAGCGGGGCAATACTGCAAGCAATCTCCTTCGCTTGTCCAGGTTTGCAGATCAAGCTTAAACCAGGTCGCTCTTGCATCACCTCATACTCCAGGGTTGCCTGCTTCAGATAGGCAGTAACTTTTGCCAACGTATGAGGAACTGGAAACCATAGAAAGAGCCGTCCTGCTTCCTTCGCCTGACATTGTGCAACATTTCGACAAGCACAAGGTTTAGAAGCAGAAGAAGACTGGTGCATAAATCGCTCCTGAGTTCGTCCCAACTGAATGAATCCTTAGGAGAATGTCACTGAAATAACAATCCGAACGCCCCCAACCCCCTTTCTACGATGCCGTCAGGCTATATTCTGGGGGAGCCGAACCTCAAAGTCCCCCAGAATTGGGGGATTTAGGGGGCGACTAGAGTGAAGCGTGTCCTTGAGTCAGTGCCATTCAATCCTTAGGATTCCCTAAGAGTTGTTGAGAAGTAATAAAATTCGGCTAGATGATATTAACTTTTCAAAATTTTATCAGCTCCAGCCTTGGCTCCGATCGCCTAAGTTCCAGACAAATCGACTTGGACGTAGGGCGAGGACGGGTGATTGTGAACGATCGCCACGATCGCCTGCACCAACTGTTCCGGATCAAGGGGCTTCGTAATATGTTGTTGATAGCCACTCATAATTGCCCGGTGCTGATCATCCTCCTTTGCATAGGCCGTCAACGCGATCGCGGGAATCATGCCACCCTGTTCTGGGGGTAAGGTGCGGATTTGTCGGATCAGGGAATAGCCATCTACGTCAGGCATCCCAATATCACTGACTAATACATTGGGTTGAAATAATTCTAGATTCGCTAGAGCTTCTTTGGCTGAAGCCGTTGCTAACACCTCTGCGCCATATTGGGTCAATAGTACAAATAACAACTCACGAGCATCCACATCATCATCCACAATTAGAACTCGAACACCCGTCAAATTCAGGGTTGACTGGGGTAACTCCTTCGGTGGCTGAGTCCCTGGTTCCAGATTCAGCAATGGTAATCGCACCGTAAAAATAGCCCCTAATCCCTCACCTGGGCTTTTCGCCATAATAGTGCCACCATGAGCTTCAACCAATTGACGCACGATCGCCAAGCCTAATCCCAATCCACCATAGCGACGAGTGATAGAAGCATCTTCCTGCCGAAAGGATTCAAAAATGTAGGGAATGAAGTCTGGACTGATGCCTTTGCCAGTGTCAGTCACAATAATATAAGCATCGCTGCCCAGGGAAGACGATCCTTGCCGATCTGCCTCTCGGCGCTCTAAATGAATCGTCACTCGCCCGTGACTGGGTGTAAATTTAATCGCATTGGATAACAAATTCCAGACGATTTGTTGGAGACGGGCAGCATCACCAGATACCTGTCCAATGTTAGGTAATTCGGCATCAAGGGAGATCGATTTAGCGGCGGCTGTTGTTGCCACAGTTTCGATCGCCGCTTCCACGACCGAGGCAAGATTGACAGAGGTCATGGTCAGCGTTAGTTTACCCCGGAGAATTTTGGCAATATCTAGCAAATCATCAATCAACTGCATTTGGATTTTGGCATTCCGCTCGATCGTCGCCAGAGCGTCAGCCGTTTTGACAACATCTAATTTACGAGTTTGTAACAGCTTTGACCAACCCAAAATGGGATTTAACGGCGATCGCAACTCATGGGACAGGACAGCAAGAAACTCATCTTTAATCCGGTTCGCCCGTTCAGCCGCTTCCCGAGAGTCTCGTTCCAGTTGTAGCAACCGATCGCGCTCGATATCCAATTCCTTTTGGTCATGAATATCCGTACACGTACCAAACCACTTTACGACCTGGCCCTGCGGATCTTTGAGGGGCAACCCCAATACCAAATGCCAGCGATAGCTGTGATCCGATGCGCGTTTAACCCGGTATTCATCGCGATAGAAGCTACCCTGATGCAGGGCATGGAGCCAGCGAGTTTGAATCGTTGGTTGATCATCGGGATGAACCGCAGAAAACCAACCATTGCCAATAATTTGTTCCACCGTTAAGCCAATATAATCACATAATCGCTGGTTGACATAATCACACAACCCGTTAGCATCACACGTCCATACCAATTGGGGAATTGCTTCGGCTAAGTAACGGTAGCGTTCCTCACTTTGGCGTAACGCCTTCTCTATCTGTTTGCGATCGCTAATATCTTTGAACAGAATCGCGACTTTGCGGCTGTCGGCTGTCCCAATCCGAAAGGCGGCAACCTCAAACCAGCGACCCATTACATCAGAGCCACTTTCAAACCGAGTTGGGTTTCCCGTCAAAGCCACATTGCCATAGGTTTCAAACCAATGCGGTTCCAAATTGGGGAGCAGTTGACGGGCGGTTTTCCCGGAGGCCTGACGCAGCCCCGTTTGTTGTTCAAATACCGGATTCACTTCTAAAAAGCGATAATCAAGCGGGTGGTTGTCTGCATCAAACAGCATTTCCACCACACAAAACCCTTCATTCATGGACTCAAACAGAGTCCGATAGCGCTCCTCAGAGGAACGCAGGGCTTCTTCCGCTTGTTTGCGATCGCTAATATCAATCACCGAGCCGATATAGCCTTTGAATTCTCCCGCTTCTCCAAACCAGGGATTTGCTACATCGATCGCCCAGTGATAGCTGCCATGCCGATGCCGTAACCGATATTCCAGGCGAAAGGCTTCACAGTCAGCATTTGCCTTGAGAAACACATTTCTGGAAAATTCCCGATCGTCCGGATGCACCGCATCCAACCAACCACTCCCTAATCCTGTCGCTTCAGTTTGCCCCGTGAATTCATACCAACTTTTGCTCAAGTAAGTGCAGTATCCCGTAGAATCCGTCACCCAAACCATCATGGGGGCATGATCTGCCATATTACGGAATTGTTCTTCCCTCTGGCGCAGAGCCGCTTCAATCTGAATTCGCTCCGTGATTTCTTCGCATACGGTACTGATGCCAACCACCCGATCGCCCTCCTTTAAGGGCAAAAAGTGTTCTAACCAGACCCGTTTCACTCCAGGTTGGGCAGGAGTTTCGCCATGAATTTCTACATTCAACAGGGGTTCTCCGGTTTCCAGTACCGGGCGCAAAAGCTGTTCAGCAGTATCCGCTAAAGCGGGGAATAACTCCTGAATGGTATGTCCTAAATGGGCCGCGACTGGCAAGCCATTGATATCGGCTAGCCGTTGATTAATCCGGACAAACCGCAGATCGGTATCCAGAATATTCAACCCGATCGGCGCCGATTGATAAATCGCCTCAATTTCCGCCAGTTGTCGCTGAAGTTGTTGTTGACTCGCTTGCAAAGCCGCCGCCGCCCGGTTGCGCTCTGTAATATCTAAGAACGCCCCGATCACTCCCCGAATCTGCTGCTGGTTGTTATACAAGGGAGTGGCATAGGACAAAATTTGCCGTACTGTGCCATCTGGCAGCAAAATATCAAACTCGATATCTCGCACCTCTACCCCCAACCTGACCGCCACTTGCATCGGCAACTGCTCGGTAGAAACTTCCTCGCCGTTCTGCAAGACTCGATAGGGAGGTTGTTGATCCGCCGGGGCACTTTTTGAAATATTATTGCCGGGACTCACCCCGAGTAACTGTCGCAGGTAAGCATTGTGCTGCATTTGAGTACAGGTGGCATCGGTGGCGATCGCAATCCCTACCGGAATCATCTCTAACAACGTTTGCAAATCTGCCACGGTTTGATTTAATTCCACTTCCAACTGTTTGCGATCGGTAATGTCACGCCAGGAGGCAACAAAACCATCATTCAACTTGGTTGCCCGAATATCAAATGCTCGGACTAACCGTTGCTGACCATACACATCTTCGTAAACCAGGGAATCTTGGATTAACGGCTCTCCAGTTTCGACTAATCGACAATACTGATCCAACAACCCGGACTCCCGATGGGCAGGTAACACCTCACATAGCCTCCGCCCAATTTGCATCTCTCTGGGCAGGCGGTTGCTTTCACAGGCCATGGCATTCAGGTAATCAACCCGAAAATCAATAATCTGCCCTGAGGCATTGCGAATCGCGGAGAAGATGCCAAAGCAATCCAGCATATTCTCGATCGAGCGCTGGAACACCTCCTGAATAGATCGTTGGTTGTACTGTAATTCGGCATTTGCGATTGCATCTCGCATAGCAAAGCATAAATCAGCAGCCGTCATTCGGTCTTTGACCAAATAATCTGCCGCCCCATGTTTCAATGCTTGCACAGCGATTTCTGCATCATTGCCACCCACCACCACGATCGCCGGACAGCGATCGCCCATGTCTTGCTTCAGGTGCTTGAGTAAATGCCAGCGATCGGGCTGGGAAGACAATTCCAAAAGCATCCCGTCAATCTGTTGAGCGTGAGACAATGCCAAAATGGCAGCATAATCCCGCTCTATAATCACCCGATATACCCAACGGCTATCTTGCCGTAGCTGCTGTTCATAATCGTACTCTGGTTGATTAGAGCCAGCAATTACAAGCACAGTCCGGTGAGTCACCATACCAAATACCTAGTCTCGTAGGAGGAAAGCAGTAGGGGTTAAAGCCAATAGTTTAAAGGGTTTTTAGAGAAAAATATTTTCTAAGAGGCTACTTTAAACTTGAAGCATCACTTAACCCAATCTAGCCCACCTTCCAGATGGCAGCAGACCATGCTTGAGTGTGTACGACGGCTCAACCCTGGTCGATCGTTGAGCCAAGCAAGTTTTGACTGTTCTAGAAGCCAACTAATTCAGGGTACTGGCTTCAGTCTGGAGATTATTCTCTCTCAGAAACAGGATGCTTTCGGATTTTATCGGGCTAACTCCATTTAACCCAATCCCTCCCAGGGTATAAGCTCACTGCTTCAGGCTTCGACTAGGGCTGCTGCCTGGGTTGCAAAACGATCGCGGCAATTAAGGCGGCTGTTCCCCCAACTAATCCCAACCCCAACCAGAGTCCCAGACGATAGCCTTTCCGGGCTGCCACCACCGCCGCAACGCCACCGAGCAAACAATGGAGATTCAACATCAGGTACACGATCGGATCGATAGGAAGTCCCGGCATGATCAGCAATATTATCGCAACAATTGTTTTATTATCCGGGATAGCAACAGCCTCGATCGTCGCTGTCTAGTCAGCCTTTGGATCAACTCCGCTCTAGTAGCTGCATGTTAAGATATGTAAATAACCCTTAACCCATCCATTCCTTGCAGGCATGTTAACGGAAGCGCCGATCTCAATCCCCCAAACCCATACATTACCGGCGGGTGGTCGCGATCCCGATCGGTTTGATGTCAAAGAAGCCTGGTATCCAGTTCACTACATTGAGGACTTAGACCCAGCGAAACCTACCCGATTTACCTTACTGGAGCAGGATTTGGTGATTTGGTGGGATCGACAAGCCGAACAATGGCGAACCTTTATCGATCAATGTCCCCATCGGTTAGTGCCCCTGTCCGAAGGTCGAATTGCTGAGGATGGTTTATTGGAATGTCCGTATCATGGTTGGGCATTTCGCGGCGATGGTGGGTGCGATCGCATTCCCCAACAGACCGCCGAGACGAATGCTCATACCTCCAAACGGGCGTGTGCGATCGCCTTACCGACGGCAGTAGAACAGGGACTTCTATTTGTCTATCCGGGGCAACCGGAGAATGCGGCAAAGGTGAAAGTCCCGATTATTGAGCCGATGACAGAATCTCCAGATGAGTGGATCTGTCTCAATACCTTCCGAGATCTACCCTACGATGCGTTGACACTGTTGGAAAATGTGCTGGATTCCAGCCATGTACCGTTTACACATCACAAATCCGTTGGGAATCGATCGAATGCGGCTCCCGTAGAATTAGAGGTGGTGGAGTTCGGCAAAACTGGATTTCAGGGTGTGTGGGAAGAAGGTCCTCGCAAAGGCACATTAGGACGGCAGGAGACGCAGTTTATTGCCCCGAATCTGATGTGGCATGATCTGACCTCTAAACAGTTTGGTCGCACGTTAACGGTAGTGTATGCCACCCCAATCTCTAAAGGTCAATGTCGAGTCTTTGCTCGGTTTCCATTTAAGTTTGCCTCTAAACTGCCGGGATTTTTGATTAAACTAACACCACGTTGGTATTCCCATATTAGCCAGAACAACATTCTGGAAGATGATCAGATTTTTCTACACTACCAGGAACGTTATTTAGCGGCTCACGGCGGCGGAGCTAATTTTGCCAAAGCCTTTTATTTACCGACTCGTGCCGATGCCTTTGTCTCCGCCTTACGCAAATGGGTAAATGAGTATGAGGCAGATCCGTTTCCCGGTGAAACATTACCACCAACGTTACCGACAGCAGCCTTGCTCGATCGCTATCATTCCCATACCCGTCACTGTGGAAGTTGCCGTACTGCCCTTAAACGGATTCAGCAAATTCGGTTAGGGTTGGCGATGATCGGGGCGATCGCGTGGGCACTTCTGCCGCTGCTGATCTGGGTAATCGGTGAACCATCGCTGCTACTAGCGGTTGTTGCCTCGATCGTCCCGTTGCTTATGGGAGGGGCATGGTTATGGCTAGGTCGTCTAGAATACCAGCTCAATCAAGGACGAGAAATTCCGCCCCGTAACCTGCCGGAGCAGAACTCCTAACGGTGTATTGGGGAATTGAGGAGGCTAATCAATCCTCAGCCTGTCGATCGATCTACAGCAATTTTCGCTTGGTTAAACCACACCACTCCCTACTCCCTACTCCCTACTCCCCACTCCCCATTCCCCATTCCCCATCTTCACTATGGTTTATTCATCCGACAACGGCTGTAAGTCCGTTTTCGGCATCGGTGCAGCGAGGGAACCATCCCCTAACCCGGCTTCTCGCAACCGTTGGGCACCGATATTGCGACTGAGGACGGCTAAGCCAGCCAGGTGTGCCTGAAGTCCGGCAGTACTGGCACAGCAATCGGTTAAGACGATCGGTTCAATGCCGCGATCGAATAAATCCATCGCGATCTTTAGCACGCACATATCAGTGTCAATGCCAACGACATCAATTTGGGTCATGTGATGTTGGGTTAAATAATCAATTAATTCATTCGGTAAACCACATAACCCCGGTTTGCTAAAAATCAGTTCTGGCTTGGCATAGGCAGCAATCAGCTTGGCTAGATCGGTTTCGGGCTCCTCACTGCAACTATCCCAACTCAATAAGCGAGTATAGGGACTGTCGGGCAGATTGACAAAGCGAGTAAATAAAATCGGGTCATGATGATCGCGTTGAATCAATCGAGCCACTCGATCGGGAATGTGATGCGTAAAGTCATTCAGAAACCCAGATTGAACATCAACGACCAGTAATGGTGTAGGCATAACGCAGGCGAACTAACTCATGAATCATTATTGTGGGATGGGCATCCTACCATGCTCTAGAAAGTGGCGCACCATCCCACAGATAGTTTCTTTTTGTGCCTACGATTCCCGTCCACTTGCCCACATATCCCGCCATTTGACGGTGCCTTCACTGGCAACAAACCAACGACGGGGCACTAGATTTTCCCGTAAGGGGGATGTACCTTCCCGTAACAAGGCATAGCGGTAAGTAATCAATGTTCCTGCACTCTCATTGAAGGGAATTTCACCAAACCAGGTACTACTGTTGATGTACTCCAGTGGAAACGCTTTCGCAATATCCCAATTACCTAATTCTGGACAATCGCCGATCACGACAATCCGCTCTCCTGGTTGGGTATGCACCCCATTTAACTGCGCCCGAATAATGGTTTGACCTTTGACACGTTCCCCCACATGACTAAGGACGATCGCATCCCGTTCAGCTAAATGTAAATCGTGAATTTTGCCATTCACCACGGTAAATTTCTGATGGGTCAGGACACACTTATGTTCACCATCGGGTAAACAAGTGACCACTTCAGGAATCGTTGTATCACCACCCCGATTAAGCGCCACAAAACAGACGGAATCGCGATATTTACGCGCATAACAATAGACATCCGGTGTGATGTATTGTTGCCAGTGCCCTCCCATTGCCACGGCAGGATTCAGTCGTCGTAAACCAGATAATAAGCGAATGGTGCGATAGATTTCGGTATCAGTGTCCCAATTCGTCATCATCGGACGGTTGTAGGGATCATCACCACCATTGGTATCATCATGCAGGTATTGTTCGGTGCCATAGTAAATGCAGGGAATACCCCGACAGGTCATGATTAAAGCGATCGCCACTTTTAACATGGCTGGATCAGGATTAAAGCTCTGGAAGCGCGGCATGTCATGATTATCAATGAAGGTAATCAGTTCATTCGCACTTTTATAGCGGTGATCTAAATCCAATACATTTTGAATATCGTGGAAGCCACCTGCCGATCCTTGAGCTAACGCCGATCGCATCGCTACACACAAACCAAAATCCAGTAGTGACATCCCCGACTCATTGGCAAACTCTACCGAGCGATCGTCAAACGGACTGCTGTAGATCCATTCACCAAAGATAAAGACATCCGGGCGATGTTTATACATATCTCCCGTGAACTCCTGCCAGAACCAGATTGGCATGTGTTTCACGGTATCCACGCGTAGGGCATCTACCCCACGATCGAGCCATTGTTTGATGGCAGATTTAATATATTCCCGATAGTCGTTATTGTTTTCGTTGAAAGTGGCTAAACCAGCTAATTCGCAGTTTTGGACTTGCCAATCATCTTCCCAATTTGTCACTTCGCCATAGTGGTGATACCATCCATTTTTATCGTCATTAAAGTCGGCAATCTTCACGCCGTCGTCGTACAATTCCCCTTTCTTACCACTGAAATCTGGATTACTGTGGTTACACACAATATCCAAAATCAGTTTCATGTTGCGTGCATGTAGTTCTTCAATCAGGCGATCGAAAACGGTATTGCGAGTCTCCTGGGTTTTATTTAATGAGGGTTCTTCATTCTCACCAATAAACCGGGGGTTAATCCGCTTAAAATCCTTTGTCCAATAGCCATGAATCGCCGCCTGTTCCACAAATAAGGCTTCTACCTGTTCAAACAGTGGGGTTAACCAAATTGCCGTTACCCCCATATTTTTTAAGTAATCGAGTTTGTCGATAATGCCTTGTAAATCACCGCCCCAATACTTGCCCCAATCCTGCCCTTCGGGATCATACAGATCCGGATTGGGGCCTTCACTATTACTGGGATCACCGTCATAAAAGCGATCGACGACAATAAAGTAAATCGTTTCCTGACGAAACTCGATGTCTCGGGTATAGAGGAAGTCCAGATCAATTTCCGTATCCTGTTTTGGCTCCGAAACGAGCGCTTCTAATTCTACTTGTGGGTCTGTAACCTGATATTGGGCAGCAGAAACTTGAGACGGAGGAGTAGTGACCATTGTTAGATGATTTCTGTAAGGTTAACTGTAAGCGATCGCTCGCTAACTAAATCATTCACTAAACAGAAATCTTACAGAGGGTAGCTGGCTCTCAGGCTCTAACCCAGGAGAGATTTTCTTTGGCTAAGGGTTTCCAGATCATTGCCCTGCTACTGTAGAAATTCATCCTACCTTCAGCTTCTCTCCTTCAGTTGAAATAGTAATTGCTTCTGTAGGTTGTGTTGTTTTGGGAGTCAGCAGCAGGTAAACCGCCGGTACAATCAGTAAGGCTCCCAGACTGCCTGTAATTAATCCAAAAATAATCGCGCTACACAGGGGCAACCAGGTGGGATCGCTGAGGGCAAGGGGGATCAGCCCAATAATAGTGGTAACGGTGGTGGTGATAATGGGACGCAGGCGATCGCTGACTCCATTGGCGGCGGCCTGACGTACCTTTCTGCCTTCCTTCTGATAACTATTCATGGTATCGACCATGACGATCGCATCATTCACTACGATACCCACCAGAGCAATGATGCCGATGAAGGCTGTGAAGGAAAAGCGCAGCCCCACCAGGAAGAAGCCCCCTAACGTACCAATCAACCCCAGGGGAATCGCCAGCAGCACAATCAGGGGTTGGCGGAAGGAACCCAGTTGCAACACCAGCACCGCAAACACCAGGAAAACGGCCAGTCCCAATGCCTGCCCCGCCGAACCAAAGGTTTCTGCCTGATCTTCCGTTTCCCCGCCGAAGCTGTAGGAGTATCCCGGTTCCCAGGACTGTTGCAGTTGATTCAGCGACGGTTCTAAGGCACTTAAAATTTGCCCCACGGTGCGCCCTTCATTCTTGGCAAGCACCGTCACTGTCCGCTGTCCGTTCCGCCGGGTAATAGAGAGGGGAGCTTCGCTCTGTACGGCATCAATCACCGCACTGGCGGCTACCACAGGCTGATCAGCATTGTCTGTGAAGAATCGGACTGCCAGCAGTTCATCCCGGCGGGTCGGGCCTCCCACGGCTCCATCGCGAGATGACCAGGCAGTGCTGAGACGAATTTCCAGGTCGTCCTCATTGCCTCCCAGGACAAAATTGCCCACGTCGATCGCCCGTGTGTAATACCCTGCCTGGGCTGCTAACTCATTCGCAGTCAATCCATAAAAACTCAGTTCCTCCCGTCTGGGGATGAGTTGTAAATCGGGCTGGAGGGCACCCAAATTGTCGCGCACGTCGATCGCACCGGGAACCTGGCGTAACTCTGCCTGCACCGCTTGGGAAATCTGGCGCAGACGGTTGATGTCACTGCCCTGGAGTTCCACTTGAATCGGATCGCCTGTGCTTGCCGCCTGCTGGGCATTCACCACCAACGTGGCACCGGGATACTGGTTCAACGCCGCTTCCAGTTGTGGTCGCAGTTGATCTAGGTATTGGATCGACGTTTGCTGCCGCTCCTCTTCTGGCTTAAACACCCCAGAAAAACCCACCAGATAGCTGCCTTCTGCGGGTTGCAGTTCCCCAGAAGCGACCAGGGCACTGCGTTGCCCGACATATTTGATCACGCTACTGAGGGTGGTTTGCTCCTGCAATAGTCTGCCCAGATTATCCGCCACGGTTTGGGAGGTCGCCAGGGTCGTTGTCGGGGGCAGTTCCACGTTAACGCTGAAGTTGCGCTGGTCGGATTCGGGGAAAAATTCTGTGGGAATCTGGGTAAAGCTCAAAACGGCGAAGATAAACAGGACTAACGTTCCCAGAGTCCAGGCGAGGGCTGTTTTTTTCGTTTTCACCGTATGGTTCAGGCTCCAGGTGGCAAACCGCCGAGAAACCTGCTCACTGAAGCGATCGACCCGCGACTTCTGCTCCGTTCCCCGCACTCCCTGCAACAGATAGCGGGAGAGGGGAATGTCGATCAGAATAGCGATCGCGAAGCTAAGCAGCAGACAGGTAATGGCAGTAAACGGCAGCAGTCGAATAAATCGACCCAACGTTCCCGTAATCGCCAGCAGGGGAGCGAGGGCGAGAATGGTGGTCAACTGTCCAGCAAAGGCAGGCGGGGCATAGGTTTTGACCGTACTGAGAGCTGCCTGATTGAAGGGTAAGCCTTTGACAAAAATGGCATCGTGCATTCCTTCCATCATCAGGATGAACACATCCACCAGAATCCCCAGCGCCAGCACCATGCCAATCAGCACCATGATATTGAGGGTCTGTCCGGTCAGCCACAACACCGCCAGCGTGCCGAGAAAGGTGAGGGGAATGGACAATCCGGCAATCAGTGCCTCCCGCCAGGAGAGGGCAACAAACAGCACCGCAAACACCGCTGCCATTGCCTGTAACCCGTTGACGAACAAATTGCCTAACTCTCCCCAAATAATGTCCGCCTCATTGGCAATCACCCGGTAATCCATGCCGTAGACCCAGAGATTGGGATCCTGTCTCAACTGTTCCATCGTGTTGAGGACGCGATCGATCACCGCGATCGAATCCTGTCCTGGCACTTTGGTCACACCGACGCTGACCACGGGTTCGTACTCGCTGCCATCGACACTAATAAAGGCGCGGGTTGCCTCCTGTTCCAGTTCTCGGCGCACCGTGGCAATTTCCTCCAGGCGTACCACGCGATTATTCAACCGGGCGATCGGGAGCTGGCGCAGGTCTTCCAGTCGTCGAAACCGCCCAAAAAAGCGGACCTGGGTGCCAATCACATCACTTTCAATTTCATTCAACGGCACATCCTGGTTGGCACTGCGGATCTGGTTGGCAACGGTGGTGGGAGAAATGCCCAGATTCGCCAACTGATACGGGTTCATCTGCACCTGCACCACTTCTTCCCTGGCTCCGCCCAGATTCACCTCACTCACCCCAGCTACCTGTTCCAGCCGATCCTCAATGCGATCGGCGGCACGACTGATGACGATCGGATCAATGTTACCGAATAATGCCAGAGTCAGAATCGGCGCATCATCCACGGAAACCTGCTGCACGATTGGCTGTTCCGCATCCTGCGGCAAATCCGCGATCGTTTGGGATACGGCATCTCGCAGGTCTTGAATCGAGCGATTCACATCAGCTTCCGAAGTGAACTCCACATTAATCACCGAAAATCCCGTGTAGGAAGCACTGCGGATTTGCCGCACATTTTCTACCGAACTGATTCCCGTCTCAATTTCATTCGTCACCTGCTGTTCAATCGTCTGGGGATCGGCTCCCGCCCAGGTGGTGGTAATGGTGGCAACAGCAATGTCAATATCAGGATTCGCCTGTTTCACCAGGGAAAAGTAGCCCAGAACACCGCCAACCACCAGCAGCAGACTCACCAGGATGGCAAACAGGGTGTTGAGGATAAAGAAGCGGGCGATCGCGGACGGGGGGCGATCTGGACGAGATTGCGGTGGCGGGGACTGACTCATTGCGCCCTACTCCACCACCTGAACCGGGACCCCATCCACCAATTGATTCTGCCCCTGGATCACAATCGCTTCCCCTGGATTCACGCCACGGGCGATCGCCTGCTGATCGATCCCCGTAATCCCCAATTCCACCGGGCGTTGCTCGACGGTTCCAGCTTGATTCACCACAAACACATAGGATTGTTGATTGCGTTGTACCACCGTGTTTAAGGGCACGACTACGGCATTGGGATCTGTTGCCGTGGCAATCCAGGTGGTGACCCGCTCCCCATGCTGTAACATCTGGGTAGTTTCGGGTTGCAGACGGACTCTAGCGGCGACCGCCCGACCCCCTGGACTAATTGCCGGATTCACCGAAAAAACCTCACCCCTTGCCCTGGCGTTAGCAAGCAAATTGTCACTCGCTGAAGCTGAGGTCGAGATGGAACTGTTACGGGAGGCGGTTTCCGCTGCCACCACTGCCGTCTGTCCCGAACGCACCCGCTCTGCCCGTTCTCCCGGCAGATCCACAATTACTTCAAACTGGGCAGGATCAATAATCACCATCGGAATCCGCTCCAGAATCCCCTGGTAATTGCCTGCCAGTTGGGAGGTGACAATCTGAGGCGAAAAATACTCCCCTTCCGTGATATTGAGATAGGCAATCACGCCATCAAACGGTGCATAAATGCTTGTACCTTCCAACGCCACCTGGGTCTGGGACAGTGCAGCCTGAGCCGTCGTGACCCGCGATGCCGCCGCAATCCGTTGTTCCTGGGCAGACTGTACCTGAGCCTGGGCTGTTCTCACCTGTGCCTGGGCCGCATTCACCTGCGCCTGCACAGCCTGTAAATTGGCTGCCGCATCCTGTACTGCATTGCGCCGTGTATCCAGGTCGCTGGCGGAGATGACTCCCTGTTCAAATAGCAATTGATAGCGCTGGAATTCTGTCTGTGCCAGAGTCAGGCTGGCCTGCGCCTGCCGTACCTGCGCCTGGGTCTGTTGCACCTGTGCCTGTGCCTGTGCCACCTGTTGTTGGGCGGCGGCAACTTCTGCTCCGGCGGCAGCCTGCTGTTGGCGTACTTCAGCGACATTAGCTTCTGCCTGCTGCACATCGGCTTGCAAGGTTCGTGCATCAATTCGTGCTAGCAGTTCGCCTGTCCTGACTCGATCGCCCGCCCGCAACCGTCGCCCATCCCGCTGTGCCAGATAGGTGACATCCCCAGCTTCTTCAAAGCTAAGATGTTGAAATTTGACCGCCTGCACCGTTCCTTCACTGGAAGTCCAGGCTTGAATGGGTTGGCGCTGGGCTATTGCCGTTTGCACCGAGAGTCGGGTAGGAGTAGCAATGGTGGTTTCTTCCCGGGCATTTTCCTGTAAGCGCACAGCCGTAATGCCACCGATCGTCAAAACGATCGCCGCGATCGGAATCACCCACCAGTATCGCTTCAGGGTTGTTTGTAATGGTTGGGCACCCCGCTCAACAATCTCTAGGTGAGTCTCTAATTCCCGCTCCTGGAGCAGGGTCGATGCCCGATCGGAAGGGCGCTCCTGTCTCGGGGACAGATCAAGGTTGGATTCATTTCTGGAGGAGTCTCGATCAGGCATGATGCAGAGCTGAATTTAGCGATCGGCCCCTGCATGGTAATGAACTGGTAAGGAATTTCCCTCTAACAAACGACAGAAAAGGTAAAGGCGGGGACTTTAGTTGTTATGCTTGAGCGATCGAATTGGTACCGCCGCAATCCCTTGTAACTTGATTTGTTTCAGCAGATCACTCCAGGCAGCCGCGATCGCGCTATCGTGCCGTCCGGCTAGCTGCTCATTGCCCACAATCGTCAAAGCATCGTACCAAATTCCATGTTGGGCATAGATCACCGCTTGTTCAAAGGGCGTTTTGGCTGTAGCCAGTTGTTGTCGCAATTGGGCTGAAGGTTGGCTGCGTTGAACTAAGCCGGTAATCATCCGTAGATCATCGACTTCCGGTAGCTCCATCGCTAACTGCCAACGGTACGATCGATGCACCGCTAATGGTGGAACTGTAGCAGGCAAAACGACTTTAAAAGTGACGGGTGCGGTGGCGGGAGTGGTAAATTTCGTTTGATACACCATTGCTCCAGTCCCATCCCGTAGGGTAAATGTTGCTTCCTGGTTCGCCAGTATTTGATCCGGTAAATGAAACCAGAATGTGGGACGATCGACGGTAGTCAAGCCCCAACGTTGATCAATTTGAGTACCAGCAGATTTTGCCAGGGGGACTAATGCCACGATCGGGTCGCGAGTCGAACCACCGCGATCGGCTCCTGTTGTGGGTTCTCCGGTATCGGGCGGCGTTGGACTGAGAAAGGGAATGGTATTGGCAGTAGGAGCATGGTGATCTGGTTGCATGCTTTGAGCCGCAATTGGTTGCGGTAAATAAACAGTACCAATCAGCATGAAGCCAAGGATGGTTGTCAGTAAGCTCGGTCTAGTCATCGATTTTTCTCCATCTGAGGGCATAGGCAACGGTACTACTCGTCGTTACCAGAGTCAGGGTAGATGGAACTAGGGGCACCCATCCCCCCCGGATCAATAGAAGTAAGCAGATTCCGCCCAGAACCGCGATCGTGATACTGACTGATAATCCTAACAAAGTTAAACGGCGGAAATACCAGCCTAAAATTCCTCCTGTAAACGACCAGCCCAAAATCCACAGGCTTTCGCCTAATTGTGACCATACCCAGAGCAGAGGACGCTGATCGAACACGGCACTTAAAATTTGACTGACCATTTGAGCTTGTAGCATGACTCCGGGAATTTGGGCGGATAATCCCCTGCCATAGGGCGTAGACCAGTAATCACCACTACCGGGAGCGGTGACACCAATTAGCACAACACGATTATTAATTGCACTGGGGTTAACCTGTCCGGTCAGCATTTCCTGTAACGTCACCTGACGAGCAATCTCTCGCGGCGAGGTATTAAATAATCCCTGACCGGTCTGGAGATTACGGTAATTCAACAGAAGTTGACTGCCCCCCGTATCAATGGCTTGATAGCCTCCCGTTCTACCAAGCAGCCGTTTCAATACCGTATTGCCAAACTGTAAATCTTTATCAGGCGTAAATTGGGCTGTGATCCCCTGTTGCTCTAAATAACGAGCCGCCAGTTGCACACTAAAAGCATAGGGGGTAGTACAGCGTGATGTGGTATTGGGCGAAAGGATCATCAGGTGTCGTCGCACCACTCCATCCTGATCAGCAACAAAGTTACTAAATCCTAGCTGGGCTGTAGGAACCTCCGGCGGTGGCAGGATATCGGTGGGATTGGCTGGGGATAAAGCCCGTTTACACACCGCAATCAGCCGATCGCTCTGTTGCATTTGTTGGGCTAACCCCGGTTCATTCGCCGGAAAGTCGCGGTAAATATCCAAGCCGATCGCCGCTGGTTGATGGCGTTCCAGCACCGATAACAGTTGCTTGAGGGTGCGATCGGATAGGGAACTGCGACGGGCATCGGTTCCCTGCGCCTGAATATCCTGCTCGGTGACTGTCACGACTAATAGGCGTTCATCCCGGCTCTCAAGGGGACGTAGTCGCATTAAGGTATCAAATGCCGCCAGTTCTAAGGATTGCCAGCCGCCAAGCCAGCGTACTCCCATGATCACACCCGCGATCGCCAGACTACTCACCCCCACGGTACGAAGCTCTTGACGACTGGGACGACGTAGCCAGACGCGACGTTTGCCACACCAATCTTCCCAGGTTGGCGGTACTTCTGCCGGATTTTGACAGATCACAGGCAACCAACTGGCACAGGGAAACTCTGGTTCTAAGGCTTGCAAACGTTCTCTGGCTTCCCGTACCGAGGGATACAGCGATCGTCCCCCCGCAAATGCTACCAGAAAATGTTTGAGAAATTCTTGGGCAACTCGATCGGGGACAGGTTCCCGCATCACAATCACTTGGGGAATTTGTAGGTCAGCTAGATCTTGCGCCAGTCCTAAGCCATCACAGGAATTGAAAATTGCTAACTTTAATCCTTGGGCGATCGCCGTTCGTAGAGCATACTTTAATTGATCGATCGTTAAACGTTCAGTTTGATTTAACTGAATCATGCCCTTACTAACACTGGAACTATGCCCAGCAAAAAACAATATATCCCAACCCGGTTGCCACAATTGTTGATTTAATTCCTGTGATGTTGGCTCCACTAAAAATTTCACTTCAGCCTGGGGCAATTGTTGGAGAACTTGTTGATCATGTGTGACTTGAATGCCTTCCGAGTTGCCTAAGATCGCCAGAATCTTGACTCGCCGTTTTGCTTGATTAGTCGCCAGTTTCAGCGATCGGGCATATTCCGGTAAACTCAATGCCACTTCTGCCTGAGGATAATCTTCTAAAAACTCCCATAAACTCCAGGGTAATTGCAGCAATCGGGCATCGTCCGCCACAATAATCAACCGAATGGTGTCACTGGGATTCAGGTGAGTACGCAGTTGTCGATCGATATTCTGAAAGGCGTGATCACTCAGCCAGGTATTGAGGCAAGAACGCAGTCGCTCACAGAGACGATCAAACTCCGCTTGCGAGATATGGGTAATATCCGTTTCGTCTACTTCAAAGCCGGGATGCCGCAATCCCTGTCGCCAACCCAAATTAGAGTAAAGTGCCGTATACATCGTTTGCCATTCTTGATACAGGCTGGCTAAGTCCGGCATCGGTGGCAAACTACCCGTAAATTGCATGGGACTCGGATGACGATCGTCCCAGAGTTGGGCGATCGTTTTAGGAAAGCCATGCAGCCAATCACCTTTGCCCAAATTTAGAATAATCAAATAGCTCATGGGGGCTTGCGCTCGTTTGTTTCGATCAATCTCCTAAGCGATAAACGGTTCTGTAAACACTTCATTTTCCCAGGTGATCTGAAGGGTAAATGGAGTGCCAGAGGGAATTCTGAACCGCTTCAGTTGAATCGCCTCATCCTGTTGTCGAGCCTGTACCGACTGAATCACCTCACCATCCGTCGCTAACAGATGCAAACTCAGACCCTCCGGTAAGGAGATTTGCCGATCGCGCGATCGTAATTGAGCCCGAATCCCCACCTGATCGTCATTGGGCATCGCTTCTACAGAGACTAATAGTAGCACTGCTTGAGTGGGCAATTGCAGCAGTTTTGCTCCCTTAATTGGCACATCGGTTAAGTCAGCCGTTTGCCGAAAACTATAGGCAAGATTAGCATCCTCTCCCAACAACGTTTCGAGTGCCTGCCAACCTGCCTCAAACTGATGCTGGAACCATTGTCCCAATTGGGTAATTGGATGAACGATCGTTGATTGACCCTGACGGTACTGATAGAGGCGTTGCCGCCAGCCATCATCCGTGATCAACGCTCCCCATAACTCAAACGGAATCTCTAATCGGGGTTGATCAAGCTCCAGATTTGCTAGTCGTTGCAATAGGTGATCCGCCTGTACTACTGGAACCGTGGGCAAAGGGGCGATCGCGGCTTGAGTGGGTTCATCCGCCGCCAGTTGCTGGACAACCCATAGGGCGCTAACATCTTGAATCACCTGCTGGGCATCTAAACCATAGGTGCGATCGCCAGGATCGTAAGTACCCATTGTTTTCAGCATTTCATGGGTGGTATATCCCCAAACCCGTAACCAACCGGCATCCGCATTCACCTGCACCGCCAGAAAATAATCCCCTGCCCAACCAGGGACATCCACCCATTCCTGCGGCACTCGCAATTCACTGGTATCTACACTTTTATCTGGAATTAGCACCAGACGTTTGCGATCGCAGGACAGCACTGTCCCATTCACCACATCCCAAACTGTGGGTAAGGTGCTGGCAGTCAGGGTCGTGGTTGCCGTTGGCACATATTCAGTTTGCAGCCAGGGCAAAAACACCGTGACACAGAGATGATTCAGAAAGGTCTGCCATTGTCCTCGCCCACTAGAGGCTAACTGACTCTGCTGCCAGGAGTCCTGCTCTACCGGGGTGGGAATGTCTAACATTAGCTGGGTGAGGGGTTCAAACATGAAGCTCATAGGGACTCCTCCAAGGAGCGATCGTTCGCCTGATAGTAAGCCTGCAACCATTCCTCCAGAAGGCTGCTGATGTACTTAATCACGGTTGAAAGAGAAATATTATGCATTCCCAGTGGCGGCTGCGATTGACTCCACCGGGTCAGTGCCATGAGTAGCGCTTCTCTGGCTTTAGCCAACTTCCGAGAGATCGTGTACTGCTGCACATTCAGATGCTGGGCAATTTGCTGTTGGGTTAACCCCTGTTGGTAATACAACTGCAATAACTCCTGCATAGCCGGATCGAGTTGTGTCAAGGCGGCTAACAAAATGGTTTGCATTTCTGCCTGCTGGTGATTCCGAGCCGCTAGTTCTTCTTGGGCAATTAACTCTGTGAGCAACGATTCCTGAGCGATATCCGGTAGATCGTCCTGTAACTCGCCAGAATCCTGCCCCACCTTTGGGGTGTTGAGTGACCCGATCGCCGGATATAAATAGACCCGAGCACGATTGGCACAGGTGATCAGCCATTGTTCTAACGTTTCAGGACTACATTCGGCTCCCGGAACGGTCAGTTGATGCCGTTGACGGTTATACAATTGCGCGATCGCACCCCAGGTGGCGCGATCGGGGGCAGCTAACTGCCGCAGTCCGGGTGATTTGCGGGGTAAATAGGTCGATTCAAAACAGGTCCATGCCAGGAGATATTGCTGAACTTGATTGGGAGCTAATCCGGCATGGTGTAGGGCTTCCGTTAACTTCTTGCGACTCAGCTTCAGCAACAACCCCCAATGGCTACACAAATTCACTTCCTGGCGTTGCCGCAAATGATCCCGCACAATATTGCCAAACGCCGACATTGCATAGGTCTTGAGACTGGCACTTTGCTTCGGATCGCAGGCATTAAGAATTCTCGGCATCTCCACGATCGCCACCTGGAAACAGTCCGATAGCTTATACTGCGAACTTTCCAGCCGTGGCATTGCCCTCTGCACACTCCAATAACAGGTTTCCTGTAAATACGCTGACAAATGTCCCAGGGCTAGAGAGAGGGCAGGTGAGGAGATGGGGAGATGGGGGGATGGCTTGGCGTGATTCCGCCATTGCTGGTGCCAATATAATGACCAAAAATTCTCTGCTGCCCTGGAACTGGTTCCCTCATCCCCCGGAGGTTCAACGATCCCAGGTTCCCCAACTAGAACGCCCTGCCGCACACAATTCTGCATACTCCGACGCAGTTTGGTATCCGTCGCCCAATGCTGCACAGAATCGGCTTCAAATTGCAGAAAAGTAGAAAAGATTTCAACCAGACTCTGACGTGGACGCATAAGCAATTAGCAATATTCAATTAACAATTATTGAGCATCTCCCCCATCTCCCCATCTCCTACCAGGGATTACCCACCAATGTAAACCCTGCCCAATAGTAAGGATGCGATAGATCAGTATTGCGTTGTCTGGCTAATGTTGATGCCAAGGGGGTGCCCCGAGTCTGCATAGCTGGATTGTTCGTCAGAGTCACCTGCTGGTTTAACATGGCAATCTGGGCTTGGCGGAGAGCCGCCGCTTTAATGGGAGCCGATCGCAACTGGCGATAAAATTCGCTCATCAAGACCAACGTACCGACATCACTGACTGCCCACAAACTGGCTAACGTCGCCTTGCTGCCAGACATGACGGCAGAACCCGCAAAGCCCAACTCCGCCTGGGGATCCAGAGCAGTTCGACAGGCACTTAACACCAGCAGTTGCACCTCCGGCACCCGTAATTCCAGGTCACGAAACTGATCCGGACTGACGCGGCTATTCCAGAACTGAATATAGGAATTTTGAATCGCACCCGGAGAAAATTCTGCATGGGTCGCTAGATGCACAATGCTAAATGCCTGAGCCTCCCGTTCTGCTTTGAGATTTTCTGGAGTGAAATCTTGATTCAGTAGTGCCTTGCCCTGCCAGAGTTGCTCGGTAATCGTTGCCAGTTCGATCGGGACAGCAGGAAGCGGCGGTAGGTGAGAAAACTCGGAAGCCCCCATTGCTAACACTTTCGCGTTCTGTAATTGGCTGGGGCGACTATCCAAGAGATTAAAGGCGGGGATAATTGCCAAATTATAGTGTTCAACCAAAAACTGTTTGCCATCATGCAGTGCCGCTAACGGCAGTCCCCGTAACCGTCCGCCTAAACAAAAAAGCAAGGTATCGATCCCCTGTGCCCGGAGTTCCGCCGCGATCGGGGCAATCATCCATTCATATAATTGCTGGGAGGGTTTTAAGTAGTTTTGGGCTGGGGAGTTCGGATCAACAATTCCTAAGCGGAACGATCGCGTGAGTTGTCCTAATGCCTCCCGATTCGCGGCTGTCACCCGTTGGTGAATGGGTCGAATTCCCGGAAACACCACCACTAATTCCAGATGATTGGGAGTAGGAATGGCATAGACTAAAGCCGTTTTCTGCCCCGTGACCCGATGCAACCGCTCTAAAGCTCGGCTCATATCCGCCACTTCCACCAATTGAGCGGTCAGTTTGCCCTGGTAATATTCCTCAAACTGGGTTTTCCAACCTAGTTCAACCTGTTGAATTGCCCCGACAATATTGTTTTGATCTAACGCTTGTTGGATCTGTTGCGGATTCAGCAGCAATGTAGACAGGGAAGGCGATGGGCTTGTAGGTGATTGCTTCGGAGCGCTAGCGATCGCTGGGGAAACCCCAAACCCACTGAACAGGAGTACGATCGCGAATGCCGATCCGCCTAGCCCTTGGAATAACTTGAACACAAGTGATGTCATTGCTGGAACTACTAAAGCAGGTTAATCCGTTGTCCTTAAATACAGAGGCGATCGCAGACAATCCGTACAGCCCAAGTAAACCACGATCGCTTTCATTTAACCTACAAAGAAACCCTAATATTTACCTCCCCCGACTGGTGCATAACTTGCCCGTTTTGCCCATGAAAACTTATGTCACTATGAGCTACCTCATGGAGAGTTGAGGCTAAGTTTGACAGAGTAGAAGGGTGCAACCATCGTTTCAGAGGTCGAAGCTATGACCGAGGCTACACTGAATTGGCAAACCGCAACTGGGCATCAAGTGCTCGCGGCGGCTGGGAAAAAATATCTGCGACCTGGGGGGCGATCGGCAACGGAACAATTGTTTGCCTGGGCAAACTTTCAACCGGGTGAAACGGTTTTAGAATTAGCTTCTAGCTTTGGTTATAGCGCGATCGCTCTGGCTCAACGGTATCAAGTTCGAGTGGTTGGGATCGAAAAAAATCCGGATAGTGTGGCGCGGGCCCGCGCTAATGTAGCCGCCGCCGGATTAACCGACCAAATTACTTTCCTTGAAGGGGATATCTTCCAGTTGGATCAATTATCCGAACAGTTTGACTACGTTCTGGCAGAAGCCATCCTCAGTATGCAATCTCCGGCGGGTAAAGCCAAGATTTTGGCAGGGGTGCGCGATCGCTTAAAACCGGGTGGCAAACTGTTATCCCATGAATTACTTGCCCAACAGCATGAAGCGGAAATTCATCGTGATCTAGCACAGATTATTCGGTCTAATACCACCCCGCTATCGGCACAGAACTGGATTGCCGCCATGACCACAGCAGGCTTATCAGTGCAACAACATCGCACAGGTGGTATGGCACTACTGAATCTGCGCTGCATGATCCATGATGAGGGCCTGTTTAGCACCTGCCGCATTTTGTGGAATGTCGCCACCCAGCGATCGATCCGGCAGCGCGTGTTGGCAATGCACCAGGTGTTTGAAAAATATCGGCATGATTTAGGCTACATCATTCTCTGTAGCCAACGGTCTGAATAGCGATCGGGAGCAGGGGATCGGGCTGTCTTCCCAAGCAACAGGTTCAATTTGATTTGATTGTCTAGCAGGAATAATTATGACCACTACATTGCTTTCTGACCAATCCTCAACGCTGCAATTGCAAACCCAAATTACCTATCCAGAAGCTGGAGTATTGAGCAAAATGCTACTGAAAGATCGCGTTTGCCAATACACGCTATTTTGTTTAGCCGCAGGCACAGAAATTTCTGAACACACTTCTACTCGGAATGCCACAGTCAATGTGATTGCAGGACAGGGAACACTGATTCTAGAAGGACAGGAAATCCGCTTAGAACCGGGAGTGTTTGTATTCATGCCAGCCAATGCTCCCCATGCGTTAAAGACAGAAGCCAATTTAGCGTTTCTGCTGACTCTGTCGGAAGCCGCCTGAATCCACTTAACAAAAATCAGGATGGATGAACAGGCTCATCTATCCTGATTCCTTGCAGAACGGGAATAGAGACGCATGGCAATGCCGATCGCAGTACAGCGATCAATTAAGCACCTAATGCAGTGAGTTCATCTTCCACTTGTTCAACGGCTAGTTGAGTATAGAGTTGGCTCAGTTGAGTGGCAACCCCATCCCAACTAAACACCGTTTCTACCCGCTTTCTCGCCGCTTTGCCTAATTGATGCCGCCATTCAGGATTCGCCAAAATCCGATCGATGGCTTGAGCAAATGCCACATCATCCTTGGGGGGAACAAGTAAGCCAGTCACCTCGGGGTCAACGGTAAACTGAAGCCCACCCACGTTACTACCGACAACGGGAGTACCGCACGCCATCGCCTCGATCGTCACCAGTCCGAATGGTTCGTAATGACTGGGAACCACAGAGACATCAGCCGCCGCATAGTAGGTAGGCAACTGCGATCGGCTTAATTGACCGGGGAAGTGGGTGATAGCCGTCAACCCTAATTCCGCCACAATTTCTTCAATTCGCTCTCGTTCGTAGCCATCACTTTGTCCTGGACGACTGCCACCGCCAATGATTAACCGGAGTTTCGTGGTTCCCCGTAAGGTCGATCGCCCGATCGCGCGAACCAGGGTTTCAATCCCCTTACGCGGATCAAACCGTCCGACATACAGCACTACTCTTTCGTCCTCAGCAATGCCGAGTTGTTGGCGGGCTTCCGCATAATTCACTGAGCCAAAATGAGTAATATCCGTACCACAAGGAATGATGTCAATCTTGCCCTGACTCGACATCAAGGTACGCATGTGGTCTTTTTCCTGTGGACTGGTAGCAACAATCCGTTCAGCCGTTTTTAAGCAGGTTTTTTCTACATCCAGACGGGTGCTGGCAATCAGTGGCATGGTGGGGATTGCTTGATACTTCACAATACCCAACGAGTGATAGGTATGCACCTGGGCGATCGATTGCACTTTTTTCAATTGCATTCCCACCCAGGAAGACAGCCAGTAATTGGTATGCACCACCGGGTAACGGATGCCAGACTGCCGTTGAAACTTCAGCCATGCCTGGACAAAGGCAGGCAAAAACTCGAACAATTCGTCCCGTGGCACAAACTTGTGTGGACCTGCCGTGAGTCGGATCGTGCGGCAGTAGGGATTATGCTGCACGATCGCAGCTTGCTCAGGCTCCGATCGGCGGGTAAACATATCGACCTGCCACCCCTGCCGGGATAGCGCTTCACCGACTTGCCGCACGTAGACGTTTTGCCCACCCGCTTCTTCTTTGCCAATCTCAGCCGCCGGATCACCATGCACCGAGATCAAAGCAATCGGTTTTCGATTGGAGAGAACCATAATGATATTCGCCTTCCTACTACTAAATTCGCGAAGAACAGCACACAGTGACTATGAAATTTAGCGATCGCTTGAGTGAATCCGATCTATTTCAAACTAGGGATTTGCCAGATGAAGATCATCCCTCAGGAGAAACAAATTTTGGGGTTTAGAGCGGATTACTACAAAAATTTAGGTTTTCCATACGTTATTTTCACCACCCGAATGCTAGGTTTACCACTTGCTTAGGCTTAACTTCTAGTCAGCAGTGCAGTGACGATCACCAGGAAACAAACTTACAAGTCGTGGTTGCAAGGTTATGTCTTTTTGGAAATCAACCATCAGGATTTGAAAGAGGCTTGAATACTGAAAGCGCTTATTAGATAAGGCATCGAATAAACACGCAATCATTTCCATCAATCACAATCAACTAAACGACTCATTAGATAAACGATTCAAAGCAACCCATCCACCTAAAGAAGGTAGTTAAAAACAAAGATTGTAAAAAAGTGAATGAGTTGATTTTATTTTCTAAAGAAAATCCAGGGGAATTTGTAACTGAACTGTACCATAAGTTCCATTTTTGTGCATCTCAACGGAATAGGAGCTGATCCCAATCACAGCAGCAGAATTGAGGCAACCCAGATCCATTTTTAGCTCAGATCCTGAACATACCCTGACGGAGATCCAGGACTTCTAAAACACGGCTATAAGCTAATTTCAGAGATCAGAGCCGCTCTAAGCAAAAATTACTATGATGAAAATATAGTTATGGTCAGTAGCCGATTTAACACTAGATTTCTTTATAATTATATAAAATAATTTTATAGATAGATGGCTTTACTATAGAATTTACAAATTAGATTTGGTAAAGTTTAATGGTGTTTGTGGCAGGAATAATTTGTCAAAAATTTTTTGAACACGGATTCAACCTGATTTTTCCATAGTGAAGATCGCCCAATACTAGCTAGCTACTCTCACTGGGGAATAGTTTCCTGCCACCTACCGAATACGGTTGTACCCTTCGACTGACAACAATATTCTCAAATAGATGTGAACCACCTCCATGGATTGGCTCACACCCACAACAACTGATATATCGACGATCGCGGGCTATTGCCCTGGATCAACATCTGGAGGAGGCGCTTCGATCGGTTCCGGCGGTGGGGCTATTTCCACGGGGGGCGGGGCAGCCTCAAACGGTTCTGGGGGTGGTGCTGCTTCGATCGGCGGTGGAGCCTCTTCAATCGGTTCCGGTGGCGGTGCTGCTTCAACAGGCGGTGGAGCCTCTTCAATCGGTTCCGGTGGTGCTGTCTCTACAGGGGCAACTGGAGCCGTCTCGGCGGGTATAGGAGCAGACTCTGGCGTTGGGTTAACTGGTTGAGTGGGGGTAGCCGGAGTTTCAGCCCCTGCTGGAGGAGCATCCCCCGTGGATGTAATTGGTTGACGGTTGCGTTCTGCTTCCAGTTGTTGCCGTTCTGCTTCTCGTTGTTGCCGTTCTTGCTGTTCTTGGGAACGGCGTTCCTCATTTTGCCGTTGGAAATCTGAACCTCGCATTTCCGAGGTAACTCGCAGTCGTTGACCGGAATAACCACCATCCGTACTTTCATATTTCCGGCGAAGAACGGCCTCTGCGGCTTTGCGATCGACTTCTGGATCCCCACTCGATTGCCGTAGCCTGACATTGGTGACATTGCCATTCTGATCAATATCAAACGTGAAGCGGGCAGTTCCCTCTTTGCCGAGGTATTCATTCAAGTCACAGTTACTCTTACATCTTGGGGCGCGGCGACCGGGACTAGCCGCAGGTTCCCGTTGGGGTGGTCTGACGATCGCAACAGGTGGGGTCGCGCTTGGTGCAGGTTGAGTCGGACGTTGGGTGCCATCTTTGCCCTCTCCCGTTCCTCGTCCGGTTCCCGGCCCCTTGCCATCACCAACCCCCTGACCTGAACCGGAGCCAATCCCTGGTCCTTTACCCGTACCACTACCATCTCCCACCCCATTCCCTGTGCCAAAACTGGTCACGGCTGGTTTCTCTGCATTGGAGTTAGCGGCTGTTTCCGACGGATTACCGGGACTCGGAGATGCACTGGGAGACGGCGCAGGATTTGGTTCTGTAGAAGCGGCTGGAGATGCACTGGGAGTAGGCGACGCTTCTGGCGTTGGTGAGACTGAAGGGCTAGGAGTTGGCTCTGGTTCTGGTGATTCTGCAACTTCAGGTGATTCCACCACCTCAGGTTCTTCCACCACTGGTTCTGGTACAGGTGTTGCCACCGGGATCGGGGCTAATTCCTGAATCGTGGCAACTTCGACAGCATCTAGATCAACCGGATCGGGATTTGCGATCGCAATCTGTGTACTCCCACCGCCCCCACCACCGCCAACATCATCCACTGGCTCAGCTTCGAGTTGATCCGCCGCAATAAGTTCAATTTCGTCTACTTCTGCTACTTCTAGAGTGGGTTTCCCTAACCACGCTATACCGATCGCCGCCAACAGATGCAGCACGATCGCAACAGGAATGCTGAATGCCAAGAAGCGCTTCAGCAGCAATAATTCCTGATCTCGTTGGGCGATAGCGATCTTAGACAGGCTCATATAAAGATGAGAATACTTTGCATTTAACAGTCACATTATGTTGAGTTTGTGACCACTGTCAAGCCTAAAATTCTCAATTAGAAATTTGGTGAAAATCGCTTAGATTAGATCAGGATTATTATCTTTTAAAGAAAAGCTAAAACTTTTCTATTGCTATAAATTTTTATTTGAAAAGTAAAATTTTAGAAATCTCAAGCCTTTACTTGACTTAATTTCTCATTTAGCTCTACGCTCTTTGAAGGTAGTTTAAACCGCGTTCAATGACTGTAGCGGTCGCCTTATAGCAGATTCTCACTTATTGCTCTGGAGTGTGTGCATGAACAATGTTGTCTATCTATTCACTGCCGGGGGGGTGGTTATGGTTCCCCTGTTGGTGTTTTCGGTGCTAGCGATCGCGCTGATTGCTGAACGCATTCGGTTCTGGATCCGCATCATTCAACGGCACCAGGCAGTGGCAAAATCAGTCATGGCACTCTACCAAGAGCAACCGGATCTCGTGATGGATAAGCTAAATCGCAATCGTGATTTGCCCTTAGCGCGGATTTTCATGGCTCCTCTCTCTCTAGATCAGCCGACTCCAGAGGAATTTCGTTTGGCTTTAGAGAGTGAGCTTCAGGCAGAAATTCCCGTCCTGAAACGGTTTGGTAGCATTTTTGAACTGATTGTGGGTCTATCGCCCTTATTGGGACTGTTAGGGACGGTATTAGGGCTGATTACAGCCTTCGGTTCCCTCAATATTGGTGACATTGGCGGCACCCGGACAGCCGGAGTGTCTTCTGGGATCAGTGAAGCCCTGGTTTCGACTGCCGCAGGTTTGATTGTGGCAACCGTGGTGCTGATGTTTGCCAGTATTTTTCGGGCGTTATATCAGCGTCAGTTAGCGTTAATTCAGGAGTATGGTGGGCAATTAGAGTTGTTGTATCGCCACCAATACGATCGCGTCTATCAGGACAACTCTGTGATTCAACAGTTGTCAGCCGCGATTCAACAGTTAGCGTTAAGCAACAGTCGTTCTCACTAGGTCTAAATTAGCTAGCAATTATCCAAATTATGCGCGTTCCTAACGAACCCGAAACGCCTTTACAGGTGAATATTGTGCCAATGATTGACGTGGTGTTTGCCATCCTGACGTTTTTCATTGTGTCTACGTTATTTCTCAGCCGCACAGAGGGACTACCTGTAAGTTTGCCCCAAGCGGCAACGGCAAAAACTCAAGCCCAGACTCGAATTACGATTACGATTCAGCCTGATGGCAATCTGGCATTAAACAAACAATCGGTGCAGTTAGACCAAATTAAACCAGGTGTAGAATCACTGGTTCGAATCAACCAACAACCAATTGTGGTAATCAATGCGGATGAGCAGGTTAGTCACGGTAAGGTTGTGGCAGTGATGGATCAGGTAAAACAAATTCCAGGCGTAAAAATGGCGATCGCAACAAAGCGTCCTTAGGAGCGGAGATTTATTAAAGTGTAGTTCTTGGCGTAGGGGCGTGGCATTGGGTAAAAAGTCTTTGCGATCGCCTCAGCAGCCTTTGCCATAGCTGGCTTCCCGCAGGGTATGCCGCGCCCGTACAGGTAAAAGGTTAAAGTTGTTCAAGTTATTTCCTTCCCATTCCTTAGAGGATGTTTTAAAGGTATTAAAGCGATTGCACTAGCCCCCTAAATCCCCCAATTCTGGGGGACTTTGAATCCGGTCCCCCCAGAATATAGCCTGACGGCATCGTAGAAAGGGGGGCTAGGGGGGGCAGTTCAGGTAATGATTATGACCTTTCAAACAATCTCTTAGTATCCATCATGATTGCTGTTCAAAATGGTTGAGTGAGGAGAGTTGTAAACGCTTTTCCCGTTTTTTATTGCGCCAAAAATCCTAGGGCAGGCAATCTCAGCCTGTAGATAGGGCGTTCTAATCAGAGATTCTCGTTAAGCTAGGGAATCAGCACTGATAGGAGAATCCTATGTCTATATGGTAGTGATAAATCAGAATCTTCAAAAACCCAGGCTGACCCCCGGTTAGAAGCCCAACGGGATCTCGTTGCCAATCCCGCGATCGATCCCCAAGAGTTGTTGTCAGAACAGAATGATCCATTACGCCAACAACCGATTACCTCCTCCGATCGGGAAAATCCTTCTAAGTCCAGAAAATCATAGGTAAGTTGCTTAAATTAAACCCAGCCTTACGCCATCTCCTTATTTTCTCTTAGTAAAGGGAGTGCCCCAAAACGCCCAATTTTCTTTATTAAACGGCGATCGCCACTGGTTGATTAAGGCTGACTCAATTTGCTGGCGATCGCGCGTCATTTCAGGTGCCCAGTGGTAGAAGCTGATATTGACGGCAACGGGAAGCTGGTGAGCGTGGTGAACAGAGACATAATTGAGAATATAACTCTTGCAACCATGCTCGCCTTTCCACCGTTGATTGGAATGAACCGTTTCACCGACGTATAACAGAATGGGCAGTTGGGTATCGATAACAAAATATAAGGCGGCAACTCCAGCATCCTCAGCCTGCCAGCGCCAGAAGGCAGTATTTTGTTGCGGCAAGCTAAAGGGATCGATCGCTTCAGCAATTTCCGCTGCCGTTGGGGCTACGGCAAATAAACTCCCCTGTTGTGCAGCAGGACTCACCTGAATACGTTGCTGATACTGAAATACCCGTTGTTTCCAGGTTTGTAAGGTTTTTGCACTCATCTGAGGCGATTTGGGTAGGTTAACCGTGTAACACCCCTGTAAATCGCTGGCAGTAAATAGAGACGGTTGTTCTGGCAAGGGCAAAACTCCAAGGCTCGACGAGTCAAGATAGCATAGTTTTGGGCGATCGCATCCCCCTCAAAATCGGAAACCCTACCCAGGAGAGTCACCCTGTCCTGATCGCCTCGCTTATAAAAGAGTTAGGACTGGAATTAACCCAGCACGATCGAACTATTTCTGCCCCGCTCCCGTCACATCCTCTAGAGTTACCCCCAAGTGAACTATGCTGCGTTCTAAAACCTGCCTCACACAAGCCTTCAGTTTCGCGATCGCCACGCTCAGTGTCTTGTTCCTTGCCCCCCAAGCCCAGGCGGCTGAACAGGTGGTGTTTCGCTATGGCATTTTTCGGCAACGTCTTGCCGTCCCAGAACTGACTGATTTTGCCGAAACCGGCGAAACCTCCAGAGTGCTAGGACGCTATCTGCAACGAGCCAATGGCAACCCAGAATCGATCCGACGAGTATTAAACCAACCGATCGACATCAATCGCAACCTGTTAGATACCGCCCTGAATAATCCGGCAGCCGATCGCCTGCTGGATGAGTTAGGTCGGATGATTCAAACTCCTAATAACAACGGGAATCGAGAGGCGCTACGCACAGCCATGCTGCGATCGACGGAGAAAGATAATCGCCTCACCTTGCTGGAAGTGATTCAAAACTATCCAACCAACGAAATTCATCTGGATGTGAAGCGGGCGATTAAAACCTATAATCAACTCGCGGAATATCAGGAACCCCTGCGGCAGGCGATCGATAAAGCAGATGAAGTCCGCCGCGCTCTAGAAAAACAGGGCATCACGCTACCTAAATTCCTGAAGTAGATAAAGCCGCTAGCGAATTCAGGGTAACAGCATGAAATAATCACAGTGACTGGGGCGAATCAGCGAAAAATCGCGTCGATCGAGGGTGTAAATACGAGTGATAGCTAGCCTTTCCGATATAGCAACAATGGCGGCATCGGTAAAATCAAGCTGGCTATCAGCATATTGATCGAGAACTTGCCGTACTCGTACCAAATCTGCTGCAAGGATGGACTCAATTTGCACTGTTTGCGTGGTTAAGCTAGCCAGAAAGTGGCGCATTGCTTGGTGTCCTAGTCTGGAGGCAATGAGGTAACAGATTTCTGGTAGGACTACCTCAGGCAGAATTAATGCTTCGTTGGTACTTTGGGCAACCGTCAATACACGCTGATGATTGCGATCGCTCTGATCAGTTAACGCAAACAAAAAACTGGTGTCAAGTATAGCTGTCATGCAGAATCACTTGACCGTAGTTTCCAGCCATAAATAGGATCAGTTTCATGACGTAAAATTTCCTCGTCACGTTCAGAAACGTCTTGTTGACCAGAATTGCCCAAGCCAGCCACCGCCAGTAGAAAACTGCCTGTACTAGTGTCTACATGCTGATCGATATCTTTGCGCTGGGTTGCTTTATACCGAAGGTAGTCAAGAAAACTAGCCAGTTCAAGCAAAGCCTCATCTGGGAGGGTACTAACAACTTCGATGAGTTTCCCGCGTTCTACAGTAGTTCTGTCCATCACCAACTTCAGAAAAAGATAATTATTTAGTCAGATTACTTAGCAGCAGACCGATCGGGGGGGCAGGCAGCATTTCGCCCCGGAAGTCCAGCAATTGGACAATGATCAGGTAAGCCAAACTCAGGGCGATCGCAATTGCGCCAGTAATTACCGCAATCAGTTTAGACCGATTCATCATTTTCTCCTTACAATGCAAACGATAGCGCCTCTCTTAACCTTACACTGAGGGAGAGGTAGCCGTCTGCTTTGTCCTCAGGCTCTTGCCCTGTTTCACTTCTGGTCTATGGAATCTGCGATCGTCCCCCTATCTGAATCTCCTGCTGCTGGTCGTCCAGTGGTGGTAGAAACCTACGAATTACAAAAGGTCTACCGGACTGGATTTTGGTTAAACCAAAAGGTGGTTTCGCTTAAACACTGCACTTTGAAAGTCTTTGAGGGGGAAACCTTTGGCTTACTTGGCCCGAATGGAGCCGGAAAAACAACGTTATTAAAAACATTATTGGGCATTGTGCGTCCGAATGGGGGACGGGCATTACTGTTGGGACAGCCCTTAGGCAATCGGGCGGTGAAGCAACGAGTGGGGTATTTGCCCGAAAATCCCTATTTTTATGATTATTTAACGGGATGGGAAATTCTCCAGTTTACGGCAGGCTTATTTCGGATTCCCCGATCGCTGCAACGTAAGCGGATTCCCGAATTACTGGATTTAGTCGGATTAGCACAGTCGGCTGCCCGGAAGAAGCAACTGCGGCAATATTCCAAAGGCATGTTACAGCGCATTGGCATGGCGCAGGCATTGATCAACGATCCCGAGTTGGTGTTTCTGGATGAACCGATGTCTGGGTTAGATCCGATGGGACGCTACCAGATCCGTGAGATTATCCTGTCGCTAAAAGCTCAGGGCAAAACCATCTTCTTTAACAGCCACATTTTGTCGGATGTCGAGTTAATTTGCGATCGGGTCGCGATTCTGGCACAGGGCGAACTGATTTGTATAGGGGCGCTCGACGAACTGTTGGGCACAACGGAGGGCTACCGCGTCAAAATTAAGGGCGGCAATCCCGATGTGCTGAGAAATCGGCTCGCCAATATGGAATTTCGGGATGGTTACTGGCAGGGGCTGGTGTTAGGTAGCCCCCAGGATTTGATTGCCAGCCTGGATCTAATGGGTGCCCAACTGGTGTCACTCCAGCAATCCCGCCCCTCCTTAGAAGAATTTTTCTTGCAACAACTGGAGGCGCGGGGAGTCCGCTTTAGCCAATGATATAACCACTGCGGGGAGCGAGATCGAGTACCAATCTGTTGTCTTTCCATTCCAGACTGCCCTTGCCAAACAACAGGCGATCGGGCTGAGACTGTAATCCCATCTCCGCTTGAGTCAAAGCCACACTGGCTGGAGCCGTGTCTACATTGACGGCAATTAGTAGTTCTTCGTTGCCTAACGTCCGGGCAAACACATACAGATCACCTTTGGCGAATACCGTCCGATAATCGCCGATCCGCAGGGCAGCATGGGCATGACGCAGGGCGATCAGTTGCCGATGATACTCTAACAGTTCGCGATCCCACTCTTCCTCTCGGGGAAAGCCTCGGCGGGAGTCTGGATCTAACCCTCCTGGTAAGCCGACTTCGTCCCCATAGTAGACACTGGGAGCCCCAGGAAAGGTCATCAACAATAGGGTCGCGAGTTCTACACTGGCTTGATCTCCATTGGCAATACTAAGGAGCCGCGCCGTATCGTGACTGGCTAACAAATTCAATTGCGTCAGTTGAATTTCCCAGGGATATAGCTTCAGTAGATTATCCATTTTTTCAGCATACCCTTCGGCGGATAGTGCCGGATAGGGATCATACGATCGATCTTCCACCATGTCTAAAATGACGCGATCGCCGGCTGTAAATGCGATCGTTGGGGCGGCAAATAGGTAATTCATCACCCCATCAAATTGGGTGCCATCCAGCCATTCGCGGGCATCCTGCCAGACTTCTCCCACAATATACGCCTCTGGGTTTAAAGCTTTGACCCGCAGCCGAAATTCCTGCCAGAAGCCGGGAGTTTTAATTTCAAACGGCACATCTAATCGCCAGCCATCAATGCCGAAATTGATCCAAAATTCGGCAATCTCCATTAAATAAGACCGCACTTCTGGATTGTCATGATTGAACACGGGCAGAGCGCGATTATCAAACCACCCGACATAATTGGCGGGTTGATCACCCGTATAGGGTGCGAGGGGCCACCCTTCGATCCGAAACCAATCTAACCAGGGGGAATGCGGTCCATTTTCCAGAATGTCATTAAAGAAGAAAAAGCCGCGACTGACATGATTAAATACACCATCTAAAATCACTTTGATATTGCGACGATGGGCTTCATCTAGTAGGTCACGAAACGCCGCATTTCCCCCCAAAATCGGATCAATCCGATAATAATCATGGGTATGGTAACGGTGATTACACGTCGATTGAAAAATGGGAGTGAAATAGATCGCGTTAATCCCTAAATCTTGCAGATAATCTAATTTCTCTGCCACACCCCAGAGATCCCCTCCCTTATAGCCCTGAAGGGTGGGTGGAGCCTCCCAGGGTTCCCATTGGTGGTTTTTCAAAAATTGCCGTTGCGTGAATTGGCTATGGGCAAAGCGATCGGGAAAGATCTGATAAAAAACCGCGTGTTTAACCCAATCTGGTGTCTGAATTTCCATACATTCTCCCATTCGCTTGGTGATGGCGATCGATTAATCACCTTACAAGCCCTGACGCAATTCTGCTCCAACCTTGCGGTAGAAAAGTCACCGCGCGATCGCAAAATATGTTCCACTGATGATTACTTTTAGGCTTCAATCACCACTCGCAGGTTGCCCCGTTTCCGGGTGACTCGGCAAGCGGTAGTCGCCCCCGATCGATCGGTCGATAGTGATGATTCCCGCACAAACTCCAGATCCAGCAGTGTGGAACCGACTCGCAGGTTATGCAGTGATAATTCATGAATTGATTCGGGGAGAGCGGGATCAATGATCCGGAGATAGTTACCCGGCGCATCCGGCACCAAATTCACCATCATTTGCAGCAGTTGAAAGATCGTTCCCGTTGCCCAGGCTTGAGGTGAACACGCCACCGGATATTGGATGGGTCGATCGCCACTTTCCCGCGAGTAGCCACAGAATAGTTCAGGTGGTCGTTGGTAGGGTTGTTCCAGGGTCATGTCAATAATGCCTTCAGCGACTTCTAATGCCTGATCGACTAAGCCCAGCGATCGTAAGCCCATGGCAACTAGCCCATTATCATGGGGCCACACGGAGCCAACATGGTAGCCCATCGGATTATAGGCAGGCGACTGACTACTGAGGGTACGAATCCCCCAACCGTTAAACATATCTGGAGCCTGCAAGCGCTCAGCCACGGAACGGGCTTTTTCTGGGGTCAAGATGCCTAAATTTAAGCAATGACCGGGATTTGAGGTAATACTATCAACAGGTTTGCCATCCCCATCCAATGCCAGGGCGCAGTAATCCTGATCCGCCACCCAAAAATCGCGATTAAACCGATTTTTCAGATCTCTCGCTTCCTCTTGCCATTGATCTGCCAGGTCAATCCGTTTCTTCATCCGCGCGATTTCGCTTAACCGAATTTTGGCTGCATAGACATACGCCTGGACTTCACAGAGCGCGATCGCCCCGGTGGCTAAGTGTCCCTGCCGATCGACAATACAATCTCCCGAATCCTTCCAGCCTTGATTCACCAAGCCTCTAGCCGAGCGTCGATCGTAGCTGAGATAGCCCGTTGCTCGACAACTGCGATCGATCCATGCCATTGCGGCTAAAGCATTGTCCCACAGACGATCGAGGGTTTCGTGATCATGCGTCCAGGCGTAGTATTCGGCATACAACATTAACCACAAGGGTGTGGCATCTACAGTGCCGTAGTAGGGAGTATGGGGAACTTCATTACATCGCGCCATTTCCCCTAACCGCAATTCATGCAGAATTTTTCCGGGTTCTTCATCCCGCCATTCATCATCGACCTTGCCCTGATATTGCGCCAGGATGGTCAGGGTTTCTCGGGCGATCGTCGGATCGAGAATCAAAATTTGGGACGCGGCAATAATGGAGTCGCGACCAAACAGGGTAGAAAACCAGGGAACCCCCGCCGAAAGGGCTTTGCCTTTGCCAAAGGTTTGGCGTAACAAATAAACATCCTGTTCAGCCCGTTCAATCACCTGATTGAAGGTTTTATTATCCGTCCGAATTTGGGTAATAGCCGACTGCCATTCCCGTTCCTCCATCAATTCCGCCGCTTTTGCCTGCATCAAAGTCATGGGTGCATGAACCGTTGACACCGGCTGATTATTTGCCAGCATGTGTAAGCGATAACCTAACTGGCGGGTTTCATGTGGTTCTAGCTCAATTTCCCAGAGAGCGGTATAGCCTTTGAGGTGGCTGGGAGGATGATGTAAAAACTGAATCTGGGATTCCATAATGATCCCATCTAGCCCCTGATAACCCATGACTAGCTCATTTGTCGTCGTTGGCAGTCCATAGGGAGTGGATGAGTCGGTATCTGTGATTATTTCACTGGTAGCTTCGACTGGATCTGGTGGCGCGATCGGTTGCACGAGTCGAAGTAAGCGTCCCTGTTGCTTGCGATTAAATCCCCGAATTTCAAACAAATCAACAAAGTCAGCATCAAAGCTGAGACTAAGTTCAAACTGAACGGGTTTGGTGCTGTAGTTGGTGAGCGTTAACTCTTCAAATAGTCCCCCATTTAACACCATCTCTCGCTGAATCCCGATCGTTTCAGCCGGAATGCGATCGTCGATCCGGGGATTGGCACATAACACCGATAGGGCAAAGCCCCGTTGAGCATTGCTACTGAGGAGAATCGGCGATCGTCCATCGATCTGAACTTCTAAGCGACTGAGGAACCGAGTATCACGGCAGAATAATCCTAAACTGGCGTTAACGCTGTCTCCTGAACAACCGGAAATATTCCCTAACGTATCCGTAATTAAAAACAGATCATCATCTTTGAGGGTCAGGGTGGGTTGAGGACGTTCGCTGGTGACACATGCCCATTCCGGCATCGGTAACTGGTCTACAGGCACAAAAACTCTACCATCCAGTTTGACTGTCTCTGGCATAGCGACTACGGGTAATTTTTAATTCTGTTTCATCCTTGCTGTTATGTTTAATCTTAATTCGCTAATTTTAGATCTGCCCCTCGATCGCAGTTTCTAATGATTAACTTTAAATTTGTTACTTCGATTAAATTGTGATCGAAAGCAAATTGGTGTTGCTGAATGCAAGTACAAGTATAATTTGCCCTCATCCCCAACCCTTCTCCCTGGGGAGAAAGGAACCGAGCCAGCTTTTATTCCCGCTCTCTGGCTAGAGGGCTAGGGTGAGGACAGATCTGGCAATTCACACTGCGATTCATTCAGCAACACCGAACCCTTGACACCCCCTGGTTAATTGTGGCTAGCCACTGGACTGCGGAGATGACCATTCCGAGCAAAGCGCTGGGCTAGGATATCTTGATAGACCGCTTCATAGCCATCCACCATACGTTGGGCACTAAACCGACTGACCACATACTCCCGACAGCCCTGACGACTGAGTTGAGTAGCCCGATCGATCGCAGCGACACACTCATCCACACTATGACAGAGGAACCCAGATTGCCCATCGGCTACGACTTCAGAGGCAGAGCCTAATTCGATCGCAATTACAGGAGTTCCAGCCGCCATCGATTCAATCATCACCAAGCCAAAGGGTTCTTTCCAGGTAATTGGAAATAGCGTGACTGCCGCATTCCCCATTAACATATTCTTCTGAATATGATTGGCTTCACCAAGATACTGAATTTGTTCACCATCAATATGAGGTTTAATTTCAGTTTCATAGTAGTCGCGATCGACCACGTCAACCTTACCAGCCATCTTCAAACACCAGCCGGAACGTTTGGCAATCTCGATCGCGAGGTGTGCTCCTTTCTCGGGCGAGATTCGACCCAAGAATGCCAGATAGGGAGGATCTAAGGGTTGAGGATAGAATTTATGGCTATCAACATTAATCCCGTTATAGACGGTAGCTACATAATTCAGCCCTAAAGTAGTATTGCGTTGGGAATTGGAAATGCTGATGTAAGGTTGATTTTTGGCGTGAGTAAATAGTTTTTCGTTATCGGGGGTAAAGATGCCATGCAGCGTGTGAACCGTTGGCGTTTTGACTAGCTTGACATAGGGCAATGCTGCACAACCAACATGGGAATGAATAATGTCAAATTCATCGGCTCGTTCATAGGCATTCGTTAAATGCAGCATTTCATAAATGCCGTATTCCTTGATGTTTTGATCAAGCCGCAGAGCCCGAGGATGAACTGCTTGAAGATTGGCAAGGGTAGTGGAATCACCCGATGCAAATAAAGTTACCTCATGACCTCGTCGAACCAGTTCATCAGTCAATAGACTGACAACTAGCTCAGTTCCCCCATAGGCGGGGGGAGGTACTGTTTCCCACAAGGGGGCAATCTGAGCAATTCGCATAACGAACCTCCTGATCGGATTAAATGGGTTTAGACCGCCTATATCCTTGTACAGAAAACTTTCTAGAAATTCATCTCGCTTGAGAACTAAGTTAGAAAGCTTGATGGAAATTTAATGAAACGAAATACTTTCGTCAATGTGGATGTTTCTACCTCTTACGGTAGGGTTATCCGCACCCTGAGATGAAGTTAGTACTTTTTTTGACTTAAGACCGTAATTGAAGCGATCGCTCTAAGTGCATTGTGCCTCTAGAAGTAGACAGCATCTCGACCTGAGAGAAGGGGGATAACAATTGCCTCTATTGCTATAGGTAGTTAAGTTACAAGGGACACAAAAACCAAGTCTGCTACCGATCGCTAAAGGGTGCTATTTGCTACATGCAATTAGAGGCTTTTTATATAAAAATAAAATAATAGTTACTCGATTCGCACTTAACCCCTATGATCCTGCATTTGAAAGAGGCACACCAATGCCCAGGCTTCTACGATCGTGGGTAAGCTGCAATACACTTTTGCCTTTAGTTGTCCTATGCCCTATCAACATCTGCAAGATCTACCGGATGCGGTTAAGCATCACTTACCCAAACATGCTCAGGAAATCTTTCAAGCGGCTTTTAATAGCGCTGAGCAGGAATATCAGGATGAGGAACGGGCGTTCCGGGTTGCCTGGAGTGCGGTCAAACATAAATATGAGAAAGGCAACGAGGGTGACTGGCACTCCAAGTCAGAATCAGGGTTATAGCATTAGGTGGGATGGTCGATCGCGTGTTGCTTTAGTTCTGCCAACGTGACATATTCCACGGCGGAGGCATGGGTCGCGGCTAGTACCACCGGGGGAGCCACGCCATCATCTAACGCTTCTTTCCAGCGAGATGCACATAGGCACCAGCGATCGCCGGGTTTCAACCCTGGAAACCCAAAGGCAGGCGTAGATAGATCGTTCCCTTGAGCTTGGGTATACGCCAAAAACTCGGCGGTGACTTGAGCGCAAACCACATGAGCCCCCATGTCTCCAGCGCCTGTATTACATTTACCATCCCGGTAAAACCCCGTCATAGGCTCCGTACAACAGGTTTCTAACGGAGTTCCCAATACGTTTCTCGCTTCTGTCATGGCTGTTTTCTACAGGTATACCTGATTACATAAGTGATATGACCCTTTGATTCTTGCAGAGTTGGTTGTAACAGCGATCGCGCCTCTGTATCGTCCAACTCCAGCGAAGCCAATAGGATTTGCTTAGAATCAAGGTAAACCATCCTGGCTGATGCCTATCTAAACTCTACTGAAAATTTCCAATGTCTTCATCCGATCGCTCGCCCTGGGATGTGGGACGCTTTTTCCACACCCTTACCTATTTTGAAACGATTCCGATTGTTAGCTGGCTCCAGAAAATCATGTTTGGTTCTACTCCTCCCCCGCCACCTCCGCAACCCCAAGCTGGGATTCTCTTTGACTTTACTGACTCGACAACGACACTCGATCAAACCTGGGGAGCCCTGGATGATGTGGTGATGGGCGGTGTTAGTGCCAGTTCCTTCCAAGCTCAGGGCAATGTAGCTCTATTTACTGGCAATGTCTCTACTGCCAATTCCGGTGGATTCGCGTCGGTGCGTACCCGTAACTTTGAGCCACCTCTGAATATATCGGGGCATACGGGGATTGAACTGCGGGTTAAGGGCGACGGGCAGCGATATAAGTTTTTGATTCGAGATGAAGATAGTTGGGATAGTGTAGCTTACGCCTATTCCTTTGATACGGTTGCCGAGCAATGGATCACAATCCAGGTTCCGTTTGCCCAAATGACTCCGGTGTTTCGAGCCAAAACCGTCAATTCGGGTCGATCGCTGAACCCGGCTCAAATTCGATCGTTACAACTGATGTTGAGCAAATTTGAATACGATGGAGCGTTAAATCCTCACTTCACTCCCGGTGAATTTCGCTTACTCATTCAAACGATCGCGGTTTATTAAGCAGTAGGGGTGAGGATTTAGTTTAATTTGCAACGGGAACTAAATGTTAAAACACCATAATTATCAGCAAAAGCTGACGATCGCTTGCAAGCCAATTAGTTAGTAGTAGATTTAACAATATATGCCATTGCATTGAATGGTGTACTTGATCCCCTAACGGCATGTTGATGGTTTAGGCAGGTTGTCTAGGCGATCGATTAATCACGCTGTTGGCAATAGTCATGTGATTGAGCGAACTCATGGCTGACACGATGTTTCCAGTCGTCTATTCCGTTCTTGCCAGCAGTGCTTTGATTACCGAAGTGCTTAATCAATATGCCATTGGTACGGTGACAAGTTGCCAATTTTGGCATCGGGGTTTAAGTGATGTCTATTTAGTTGAGACGGCCGATCGCCAATATGTCTTGAGGGTTTCCCATGCCCATTGGCGATCGCGCTCAGAGATTGATTTTGAATTAGAATTACTGGATTTCTTACATCAACGCTATATTCCAGTTGCCTATCCCCTCCGGACTCAAACCGGACAACTTGCGATCGCAATTAATGCCCTAGAAGGTCAACGATATGCTGCACTATTTGTGTATGCACCGGGCAATATCGCTGTAGGAGATTTAAACCCAACCCAGAGTTTTAGCCTGGGGGAAACAGTAGCTAAATTGCATCAAACGGCGGCAGGTTTTACTACCCAAGCCCATCGACAACCATTGACTCTGGATTATTTACTGCATGATTCGTTCCATGCGATCGCCCCTTTTTTACAGCAGCGATCGGCGGATTTGACCTATTTGACCGATGTGGTAGAACAACTTCATTCACAATTGCATCCCTTCCCAATGGAACCGCCCTTATGGGGAATTTGTTGGGGCGATCCCCATAGTGGTAATGTGCATTTCACGCCCGAACAACAGATGACCCTGTTTGATTTTGATCAATGTGGTTATGGCTGGCGCATCTTTGAAATTGCTAAATTTCTTCAGGTGGCACTACATTCAGGCTTGGGAGCAAAAGTGCGGGAAGCGTTTATTAGTGGTTATCAAACCGTTGCCCCCTTACTGGAGGATGAACTTGCCTCCTTGCAAGCCTTTACCCAGGTCGCTCATATTTGGGCATGGGCAATCTGTTTAAACAACACTCAGCGCTATGACTATAGCCGCCTGGATGGGAGCTATTTTCAATCCCGCATTGAACACCTAAAAATGCTGCGATCGCCAGAATGGCAACTGTTTTAGCCCCATCACAAATTTAACTGCTGCCGAATTGTCTCCTCTTTAAATCCCACCATCACGGCTGTACCGTTCTGCACAAACAAGGGTCGCTTCAGCAACATCGCATCCTGACTAAACGCTTCAATCCACTCTGCCTCTGTCCAGGTATGTTTTTGCTCTCCTAATGCCCGATAGGATTGCCCAGAGGTATTTCGCATCGGTTTAGCGCCTAGCTCCGTCACCCACTGTTGGATCTGCTCCCGACTGGGGGGAGCCTCTTTCGTATTAATGAATTCGTAGGCAATGTGATGGTCTTGTAGCCACTTGAAGGCTTTCTTACAGGTGCCGCAGTTAGGAATGCCGTAGACTTGCAGAGACATAGTATTTCTAGAAACGACAGATTCGCTTACAATAGGGGTTTGGAAAAAAGAACCGCATACCATCTGGAGACGATCATGGCTCGCAAGTGTCAATTAACCGGGAAGCAGGCAAATAATGCCTTCGCGGTTTCCCACTCTCACCGCCGCACCAAAAAGCTGCAAGAAGCTAACTTACAATGGAAACGGGTTTGGTGGGAACAGGGTAAACGGTGGGTCAAACTCCGGCTCTCCACGAAAGCGATTAAAACTCTGGAGCAAAAGAGCCTGGAAGCCTTTGCGCGGGAAGCTGGAATCGACCTCAATCGCCTGTAAGCGCGATCGAGATATTTTCTGTCCTTCTAGGTTTTACCTCTTTGTAGGGACGTTGTTCGCAACGCCCCTATTTGCTGTGGCTTCAGGTTTTATAAGAACTTTTGTGTGGTTGCCATACCTGCTGTGGAATGAAAAAAAATTCGCTCTTAAAATAGATGTGCTTGTCTCCAGTCACCTCTGTAATTACGGGGTTCCTCTGTACCCAGTAAGAAATTTTTTTCGTCCTTGATAGGTCTTATGAAGGAAGTGGGTAAGATTGGAGCAGCAACTTCATGAAAGGTACACAAAACGTAAGATACGTGAAGCTACAGTTAAATCGCTAGCGTCCGGTGATCCGGCAGACACCCATCAGTAAAATATCCGTAAATGCTCCGCGCGATCGTGATTTCCTCTATTAGGGAGTATTTTTACAGATTCCGGTACCCGTCTACGTCATTTCTTTATCTGGGCTATCCGTTAATCTTCTGAATACTTTTCACGGTTGGACGGACAGAACTGGTAACTTCCCTGTTGATGGTTGGTTGGTTGAGTTGTTAGCACTGTGAGCATCCACGCATTATTAGAAGTTTGTGAACCTTTCTAGAGGTTGTGGATCATAATTCATCTAGAAGCGGGAAACCGAGAGTCCCGTTTCTCAGGTGTGTCCCGTTGCCACTTTGCGATTCCTCGCTCATCCCGTATCGAATCAGGAAGCAGCCATGTCAGACCGCAAACTTGCCAAAGCCGCTCAGATCCTATTTAGACAAATCGGCAGGCTCTATCGAAGCTTAAGCAAAGGCGTGATCACCTGGCTTTTGCGGACAATGCTAGTCGTTCAGCGCCGCGATCGTCGGGCGATCGCAGGCTTTGTCTTGCCCACAACCATCTTGCTGATTCTGGTCGTCGCTTTAACGGCGGGAGCCATTACCTTCCGAGCCTTCAACAGCAGCACCCGCACCATTTCTGAAACCCAGAATCGGGTGATTTATAATGCCGCTACTCCAGCGATCGATCGAGCGCGGGCAAAACTAGAATTCCTGTTTGACGATAAAAAAGATAACCGCTATCCCGGTGGTGTGCCATCCGAGAACGTTTTAGCGTCAATGATGCTAAACAATGGGGCTACAGTCCGGGGTCGATCGGTGGCACCACTGCTAATTAGTGGGCGAGATGCTTATACCCTGGCGGATGAGACTCGGGTCGATATTAACGGGGATGGGGTAATTGATAATGCGTGGCGGTATCAGGATGCCAATACCAACTCCACGGTAATCTACTCAGTCAACTTCATGACCCCACCGGATGATACTGGGGCAAATGCGAAAAAAGGTTGGCAAAAGTTAATTGAGGCAACTGACACCACCAAAGCAAATGGGGTGAGAAGCACTGTCGCTGGGGCAACGGATAGTCAGTCATTTCCCCTAGTCCGAACCGGGCCTTTGAGTAATGCCAACGCCGTCACCTGCGGTCGGAACACCACAGGGCAGACCAACGTGGAAGGGGGCTGGTACGAAGATGCCACAAACACCGCTATTCTGCGGAAACGCTTCCAGGTCGATGCGCTGGTAATTCCCAATACGGCGGGCAATCCGGGAGCCGCCAGCAACTTTACCACCCTGGAGTTCGCGCAAGACCGCCAGTTAGACCGGGGCAACAAATGGGGAGCCTGGTTCCGCAATGACTTAGAAATCTTTCCGGGTCCTGCCTTCCAGTGGAATGGGGCGATGCACACAGAAGGTAGCCTGATCCTGGGAAACACCGCCTTTAGTGCTTACCTGATCAGTGCCCCTGCCTCCTGTCTGTATATTGAGTCAGCCTCTGAGATTACGGTGACTCAGCTAGAACCGACAGCACCGAGTCCGTCGAATCCCAGTCCGCCCAATAATGGCAACCCATTTTATGGGGTGATTGCCGCCGGTCGGGTGAATAACAATGCTTATGGTGGTAGCGCTCTGATCTATCCCCACCGGAACAACCCGATCGGGACTGGGATTGCCATGACCTCGGCAAACGATTGGGCAACAGGCAGTACTCCACTGGGTATTTCCCTGGATCCGGTTCAGATTGTTACCCGTGATGGCTATGTGGCTAGAAATGCGGATCCGGATAACTCCAGTAATTTAACGGTTAACCAAACGTTCCAGGGGCGGTTCCGGGCGAGTTATGAACCAGCCCCGTATGTGGATGATACCTACCGAGCCGACGATCGCTACGGCCCAAAACCAATCTACAAGAACAACACAACGGATGATAACGGGGACGGTACGCCGGACGGGGAAATTCCGTCTAGTGGTCAGGTCGGCGATCTGATTCCGAGTAGTAACACCCTGTTGGTCGCAAATACGGCGGCGGGGGCAGATGCCTCGCAGTTAGGGTTAGACGGCTACTGGGAACGACGAGCCCGCAACCAGGGCTTACGAATTCTCGTGGGTCAACGCCTGGAACTGGGTAATAGCTATGGCTGGGTGACCCCCCAATCCCGTACAGGCAAACCAGCACCCGTCTCCGGTCCACTTAATAACCCTGCCGCAAATGCTGCTTTTGTGCAGGCTTATCCACAACCTGCCCCAACGGCGACGGAAACGTACACGACTGTACGAAACAGAGTCTATGCTACGGGGGCGACTGGAGCCGCGATCGATATTGATGCCAGCGACAACGAAGGTGATCCCCTCTATCCACCCTATGGAACTACTCAGGTTTCCCATGAGGCGCGGCAGCGACGGGCGCTTCGGGATAACCCGGCGGCGGTGCAAGCGACAGCGGTTTATCATGCCGCCGTGAATCGCGATTACCCGATCGCCTGTATTGCCTCCACGACTCACCCTGGTTCACCCATTACCCTGCGGCAATCGATCAACTTTGTGCCGACTCGGTTTATTGATAGCACTCCAGCCACCGCCGGCGGCAGTGGCATTAATAGCGCTGCTACCACTGGCTTGTTGGTTGACTTCTTTAATGGTCGGGGTACCAATGGCTGGGAATTTGAAACGCCAGGGTTGACGCAAGCTGGATTTGAAGCTGCGATCAGTAGTCCCACCAGTTCCCTGCGAATTGCCTTACAAAACCTGGCAAACTTCGCTGGAGATCATATTAGTGATGCGCGGACAGGCGCCTTTCCCCCCACCCAGGAAGCAGGACAGATTCACCCCGATCCAGAACTGACGATGTGGGGGAACTTCTCGAATCTCCGACGGACTCTGGCTCGGCTCAATAGCACAGGCTACACCAATTTAAGTATTGCCGACAAAACCTATCTGCAAACGGCAGGCTGCACCCTGGGGATGCTGGCATACAACGTGGAGCAAGCCGATAAATTTGATCCGCGCAACTGGCGCAATGATAGCTCCAATGTCATGACGGATCTGTACTATTCCTTGATCCGGTTGATGAATGGGGATGTCAGTGATGGGGAAGTGCTGACTAGAGACCGTCTGGCAACCTATGGTTACAGTAATAGTGGAACTTTTCAGTTCAGTAACTATGAGCCGCGGGACTATGATCGCGTTCCGGCGGAAGCTTATTTGGGGGCACTGCGGGAACAAATTATTGCTGACGGCGGTTCTCCCAACGATCCTAAAATTCGGATGGCGGAGTTAATCTACACCCACTTCCAGATCCGGCGCGATCGTACCTATGGTTTCCGGGCTTCTCCTGCTGCCAATACCTGGAACTATAACCCCTATGTTACTAATTTCTTTGGTAAGGTGCAGCTCTGGTCGTCGGCATGTGATCCCAACCTCTTTGCCTTAAATGTCGATGCGGCGGCGCGGACAACAGGTGCGGCAGGTGCGGTGACAGGTAGCCCAGGTAGACCGGGTGGCGATCAGACCGTCAATCGAATGCGGTTAGCATTCTCCCGTTTGTGCGGTACGGTGATTCCTCCCGGTGCCACCCGCGAGTACCCCGGCGATCTCAATCTTCCGGCTCGGAGCAACAACGTTAATAATGTCACTGGTGCTGGCAGTAATAACAATCCTACCGGAACCACCTTTATTCCAATTAATACCGCCCCTACACCCAACACCTACGAACCTCGCCCTCAAGATATCTATGCAGACAAGGCACCTGCTGGCTTTTTGCAGGTTTTCCGGCAAACGAGTCCAACGAATGTCACGGTTGCACCTTACAACGCGCGTCCCTATGTGCAGGCAACCGTCGCCCCGAAGTGGCCCTCGTTGTACTATCTCTTCCCCAACTTTTCCCATCGTCATGCTGGGACTATTGAAACTATTGGGGGAGTCTGTGTCGATCATCGTCAGCCCAACGGCAGCTTACGGGCAGTCACAGGCTGTGCAGAATCGGGGAATACTGAAATTGCGGCGTTCCAGCCCTGGGCAGAACCTTACATCACCGATAGCTATGTCACAACGGCTAACGGATCTGTGACCTACGAGCCTGTGAACTCAGCGGCTCCATTGATCGCTGACCCGTTGCTCGCTACAGGCTATCCCGCCTCAGGCGTTAGCGCCAACTTTAATAATAACGCTGGCAATCTGATCACCTTCAACTATCAGACCTTTGATACGGCTCCGGTGGCTGAAAGCTCTCTGTCCGGTGTGGCACTGCGCCCCCGCAAGCTACCTGGAGCCTTCAACAATCCGCTGTTCCTGGATAGTAACCCCACCTGGCAGTTGCCTGTCACCACCTTAAGTGGCTCTTACCCAGCGCAGAACACCCCACCGAACCGGATTATGGCACCCAACGGGGCTAACGTCACAGGCACAGTGGCGGTGATTCCCTTCCTCGATCGCGTCCTGTTTAACGGTCGCGAATGGCTACCGACTCGGGTACTGGATATTGATTTAGGGATGCTGCGGCGGAACCGTCCCGCCAACCAGGTGGCAGGTGATGGCGATAACTACGCCCCGAATGATGTTTGGTTGCCCGTAAGTGGGATTGTCTATGCCTTCCGGGAAGATGCCACCCGCGAAGATGCGATCGCCCGTCCGGCGAGTGGCACTGCTACCAACGCCAGAGTCCCCGGTTCCGAAACCGATCCAGCCGTGACTAGCACTGGAACTCGCGGGATTTCCACCAAGTCGGTAGACTTTATTCCCGACCCCGATCGTCGTCCCCACGGGTTCCGGTTACGCAACGGCACCCAGTTAAAGCGCCATAGTGATATGGCAATCCCCGATACGGATAATGTCCGCGGTCTGTCGTTGTTTACAGACAACCCGGTCTACATTATGGGTGACTACAACCTGCATCAGACGGGTGGTGAGGATGTCGTCGGAACCCGGTTAGAAGAGTTTCTAGAAACCCTGCCGGATAATGCGGCTTACACTGAAGCCCAGTTTTATAACCGCTCGACGATCGATAACCGCTTTGCCGACCCGACCCAGGATCGTTGGCGACCTTCCGAAATCCTGGCAGATGCGATCTCGATCCTGTCGGATACCTTCTGTGATGGCAGTATCATGGATGGCTTTATGACGGCAGGGAACGGTTCTGGTGCTTCACTCAGTACTACAACGGATCCGAATGAAAGTCGTCCGGCTTCTGCACCGCTCAATGTCATCCGGGGGGTGTATCAACCGTCAACTGGCAATACTGGCGGCGGTGCCGTTTATAACAATACGAATGCTGCACTATTTGGTCCCGGTTGCACCACCACAGGTCGCACCTCGTTCTTAAATCAGAATCGCCCCTCTACGAATCCCCGACCTAATGGTGCTGACTTCCCACGCTGGTTCCGGGAAAACCCAACCGATAAATTCACGCCGATCCAGGTGTCTCGGAATGGTAATGGGATTATTGAGCAAGCGCCGCGATCGACCGCCCCATCAACTGCAACCGACACCCTGTTCTGGCAGAAGCCCGTCAGACCGACGGAGCATCCATCGACTGCCTACTACAACATTCGGAACAGTCCTTCAGATCCAGGCAACAATAATCGCCCCCTCCAAAATGCCCAAGATACTCGGGTTAACAGTATTGTCATCAGTGGTTCGGTGCCCTCCCAGGCTCGGCAGTCCTACGGTGGGCTGCACAACTTCCCACGCTTCTTAGAAACCTGGACGCGTCTGTGGTTTGCTGGAGCCTTCCTGCAATTGAACTTCAGCAACTACGCCACCTCTCCCTTTGATGCCGATGCTTGGGAACCGGGTGAAGCGACGGTTGATAATGAGATCATTGGGTATTATGCTCCGCCCAACCGGCTGTGGGGGTATGATGTCGCGTTGCAGTTAGCTCCGGCAGGTCCGGCGGCGAACCGATTTGTCACCCCCAGTAAGCAGCGCAACGAGTTCTACAATGAACCCGCCGTCAGCGATCCATATATGAAGAACCTGTGTCAGGCAATTCGGAGTAATCCTCCGGCTGGAACTAACCTGGCGAATCTGAGATGTCCTACCTAGTGTTGTCTGCCTTCGTCCGTACTGAACTCGTCATCCTCTGGAGGAACTGTCTCAATGTCTGCCCGTCTCCCCCGTTCTTGCCAACCGCCGATTCTGTCTAAGATCGGGTTGCTGCTGCTGGCTCAACGTATCCGAGGCAGCGATCGCGTCCAGGCTCCAGAGGCTGGCTTATCGCTGATTGAATGTTTAGTGGCGATCATTATTATCTCGATTACGGTGGTTGCCATTACTCCCCCAATCTTTCTGGCTACAGCGACTCGGATTCAGTCCCGACGGGCAGAGCAGGCGAATCAGATTGCCCAAGGAGAGATCGATCGCATCCGGGTGATTGTGGAACGGGGAAATTACACCACTACCGAACTCCCGGCGGCGGCGACTGGAGCGATCACAGCGATCGCGGCTGCCAGCCCTGCCACTGCCCTGAGTGGACCAGTCCTCTCCCCAGGAAACTGTGCAACTCGCTATCCGACGGCGACTCCCACACCCACCACCACCTTGATCCGGGTGGATGTAAATGGAGATTGCGTTCCTGAGTATGTCATGCAGGTGTTTCGGACAACGGGGTTAGCCCCCTCTGCCGCCGACCCACCCTTCTCCTTTGATATCGGGGTACGGGTCTATGCCTATTCTCCCGGAGAAACGCTACCCACCTTAGGAACTCAACGGAGCAGTTTAGTCATGGGCACCGGACGGCGGGATGCTGGAGTCAATCTTCGTCGTCCGTTAGCAGTGCTGTACTCCAAAGTGGCTCGGAATGATTCCAGTCGTACCCTTGATTTGCTGCGCTAATTGCTCCTTTTTGCTCATCCGATGGTAAAACCGATGGCTAGACATTTTTCCGTATCCCATTTGAAGCGGCGACTCTGGGCAACCCTGAGAGGACGAAGCAATGCTGGATTTACTCTGATTGAGTTACTGGTCGCCATTGTCATTGGTGGGCTAATTACCGTGGCACTGTTATCCCTGGTGGTTGATCTGACGGATGTTAACCTGAAGGACACGGGACGGACTGAGACTCAGCGCGATATGCAAGCGGCTCTGGACTATATTAGCCAGGATTTGCGGGGAGCCGTTTATGTGTATGATGGCACCTGCTTACAAGGAAATAGCTCTGGCTTAACCACCGCAAACTTCAACAGCAACTGTCCAGGGGTACTTTCCTATGTCCCTGCGACCCTGAGTGATGCTGATACAACTCCTGTCTTAGCCTTCTGGCGGGCTGACCCCCTACCCGATGGCATTGCTCGACTGTGCCGAACAGCCGCCGGTGTGAATAACACGACTCAAATTAATGCCCTGATTCAGAATGGAGTGCCTTGTATCGCTGGATATAGCTATTCGCTAGTGGTCTATGCGATCGATACAGAGAACGCAGGTAATCAATGGCAGGGACGAGCCAGACTGGTGCGCTATAAGTTAAGCCAGTATCCAGATAATTCGGCTCCCGCCACCGGTACGACCAATCCTGCCCAAACACCGGGTTGGGTCAATCCTCTGTCGCGTCCGACTTCCAAGTTTACCCAATGGCCGTTTATTCAAAATTCTTCCACGAACACCGTGTCGAATGGTCAATCAACCCGTCCAACGGGAGCGCCTGTAGCTCTGGTCGATTTCGTGGATGCCCCTCGCACTGGTGATCCGGCTCAACCAGTACCAATCTGTTATACGACAGGTGTTGCAGATAATCCCAGCAATACGGTAATCACTCCTAGTGCAGCTACGAATCGAGCCTTCTATGGCTGTGTCAGTAATGCAAGTGTTGCGGCGCAAGCTCAACCAACCAACCAGGAAGTATTACTCGTGCTGACTGGCAATGTGGCAGGACGGGCGGGTTTTCCGCTTAATACCGCCACCAATCAAGCCCGACTATTTCCGATTCAAACCCGAGTCCTGGTTCGAGGGATTATCAATAAAACACCGAGATAAGTTGGTTTGCCTGATGTAAGGTTGCTGTCCGGAGAGGAGACGATGAACAAGCGAATGTGGCGAAAGATGCAACGGCGGCAATCAACGGCAGGTTTTACCCTGCTTGAGATGCTGGTGTTAATGATCATTATTGGCGTATTGTTTGCGATCGCGGCTCCCGGTTGGGATGCCATCATTAGCCGTCAGCGCGTATCTACGGCGCGGGAACAGGTCGTGCAGGTCATTCGACAGGCTCAGAGCGAAGCCCGAACCAGCAAAACCCCACGATTAGTCGTGTTTGACCCTAACCCGAATGGTGTGCCTCGCGTGGCGCATGTGCCATTTCCCACCACCGATCCCCGTCCGTCCTTACCATTGAACCTTAATAACGTTGGTAACTGGCGGATATTAGGCAATGGCGATATTAAGCGGGGAGCGATTCAAATGACTAGCACTAGCCCCAGTCAGATAGTGATTGAGAGTGATGGTTCGATCGCCCAACCGCCAACGGTCAATGCCAGTCAACCTGCCAACTTTACCATCACCATTTCGCGGGCAAATGCTCCGGGGGATGGCACCAAGCGTTGTGCGATCGTGGCAACGCTGTTAGGGGCAATTCGCCAAGCTGAGGGTAGTAGCTGCAACATCTAGCCTAAAACTCGACTGAATCACCTCAAGCCAGGGAAGTGACCTTCTTTGGCTTTTATTTTTTCTTAAGGTTGTGATCTGGATTACTGAGAAATCTAACTTCTATTGGCTGCAAATCGGTCTTAGGGATGACCGAAATTCGGTAGGAAACAGGTGATATTACTAACATGGAGTTTACGAATTGTCACAATGAACTTGATTCACCTCACTGCTGATGCCTCGATCGTTAAAAACACTACGCATAAAGAGCTATTCATTGATCCATGATCTGTCCCCAGCTTTGTCACGCTAACGACGCAATAATCGCAATAATCGCAATTTAAAGATAATTTGGACTGAACTATGGCAATCGCATCAGAAGCTATCCACTCGCAATTAAGACACTTTCTCAAAGAAGAACTAGCAATTCCGGCTGATTCGATTCCCCTGGTCTTACAACATTGTGCTAAAACTCCTCATCGCCTCCCGGTAGTGCTTTGGCAACATCGTCTAGTCACCCTATCTCAACTAGACCGTATCTTTACCTGGCTGAGCGATCGCTACCCCACCAGACAATCCCAAGCTTGAGAGTAGAGAATTATTTTTGTTAGGCAGATTTTTCTGTAGGATACAGAAGATCTCTGCTCTCAACCATGAACCGTTTAGTGATATCGGCGCTGGCTGGTCTGCTACTCACCGCCTGTAGAGATCGAGCCTCCTTGCCAGGAAACCAAACTGAAAGTCCGACCCGTCAGGGAATGATTGTGATTCCGATCGGGGTCGCTTTGGCGCAAACGAGTAATCTGGCATTGTTAGGGCAGGAGTCCGTCAATGGAGCCAGGTTAGCCGAGCAATACTTTAATGCTCAGGGTGGCATTCGGGGTACACCGATTAAGCTAGTTTTTCAGGATGCCGGTGGCGATGAAGCCGGAGCCATTAATGCGTTTCAAACCTTAATTACTAAAGATAGAGTCGTCGGTATTGTTGGGCCGTCTTCCTCACAGCAAGCCTTCAGTGCTAATCCGATCGCCGATCGTGCCCAAGTTCCTGTCGTTGGACCGACGAATACTGCGAAGGGAGTGCCGGAAATTGGCGAGTTCATTACTCGGGTTGCCTCCCCGGTCACGGTGTTGGCACCCAATTCCCTCAAGGCAGCGCTTAAACTCAAGCCTAACCTTCGTCGAGTGGCTGTGTTTTACGCGCAGAATGATGCGTTTAGCCAATCGGAAACAGCAATTTTCCAGCAAGCCATTCAGGAACAAGGGTTAGAAATTATTACGGTGCAGAAATTTCAAACCACGGATGCTGACTTTCAAACCCAGGCAACGGCTGCGATCAACCTGAAGCCAGATTTGTTGGTGATCTCTGGTCTAGCCGCCGATAGCGGCAATTTAGTGCGGCAAATCCGGGAATTGGGTTACGCCGGATTAATCGTCGGGGGCAATGGTTTCAACACGCCAAATATTTTTCCCTTATGCAAACAGCTATGTGATGGTGTGCTGGTTGCCCAGGCATACAGTCCCGAACATGACAATGCGATCAATCGATCGTTTCGGCAGGCTTACGTCAAGCAATATCAAAAAGATCCGCCTCAATTTAGTGCCCAGGGATTTACAGCCGTTCAGGTGATGGTGGAAGCTTTAAAGGCAGTTGATCAGCAGCGATCGCTGCGTCAGTTATCGTTGCCAGAACTGCGAACGGCTTTAAATCAACAAATTTTGGCGAGTCGCTACGATACGCCCTTGGGTAAAATTGCGTTTACGTCAGTGGGTGAAGTGGTACAGGAAAAATTCTATGTGGCGCAAATTCGGATGAATCCGGATGGGAAGAATGGCAAGTTTGTATTTTTGCAATAGTTGGCATGGCGATAGAAGACACACTCACCTGGACACCCCAGCCAACCGAAGACGGCTCGTTTACCCTGTTCTCCACCGAGTTTGGCGAAACCTTTCATAGTGATCAGGGCGCACGATCGGAAGCCTTACTCAAATTTGCCCAGGCAACTGAGTTAGCCCACCGATCACAGCAGGACTCCCTCCGTTTACTGGATGTGTGTTATGGCTTGGGTTATAACACTGCCGCCGCACTAGAAACCATTTGGAGCGTTAATCCCGATTGTCGGGTAGAAGTGGTCGGCTTAGAGTTAGATGCCACCGTTCCCCGAGCGGCGATCGTGCCACCGTTAATCGATGCCTGGACACCAACCACTCAAGCCATTCTGAGGACGATCGCCCTGGAACATCACTGCACCACTCCTCGCCTCCAGGCGCAGTTATTCCTGGGGGATGCCCGTCAAACGATTCAAGCATTGGCGACATCTGGGTTTTTAGCTGACGCGATTTTCTTTGATCCGTTTTCGCCCCGCCGTTGTCCCCAGTTATGGACGGTCGAATTTTTCACGCAGGTCGCCCGTTGTCTATCACCGACTGGAAAATTAGCAACCTATTCCCGATCTGCCTGTGTGCGATCGGCCATGCTGGCGGCGGGATTCAAGATTGGCACAATTCCACTGAGCGAGCGATCGGCTGACCAGACCCTACTATCCCATGAGTGGTCAGATGGTACTGTAGCCGCGTTTGAGTCGAGTTCTCTCCATCCCTTGTCACCAATGGAACAGGAACATTTACACACACGGGCGGCCATTCCCTACCGTGACCCAACCTTGCAGGATACAGCCCCGACGATTCTAGAACGACATGATCAGGAACAACAAACGTCAACGTTAGAATCAACCTCAAGTTGGCGACGACGGTGGGGGATTCGTTGAAGGGCTACTGTGTATACACATCTTCTTGACCACCTGAAAATTCTGCATCTTGCCCCCCTAGCCCCCCAATTCTGGGGGGAACTCAGGATTCAAAGTCCCCCAGAATTGGGGGATTTAGGGGGCGAAGAGCACTCAAACGAAGTCCGATTTGAATTGTGTATACACGGTAGGTTGAAGGGAGAGGATGCATGAGACTGAGACGACGAGAATTTTTGCTGCTAACGGGGCTGGCCAGTGGTTTAGGCTTGGCAGGGTTAGGGAAATGGTTGACGACCTATCAGATGAATAGTGATGCGGCAACCCCACTGCCCCCTTCTAGAGCAACTACGAAACCATTACTGCGGTTTGTCGCGATCGCGGATACCGGAACGGGTGGGAGCGAACAGTATGCGGTAGCAGAGGCAATGACCCGCTTTCATCAACGACAGCCGTTTCCCTTAGTGGTGCTGGCGGGGGACAATATTTATACCAATGGTGAAATTGAGAAAGTCAACGCGGTGTTTGAGCGTCCCTATCAAGCGTTATTGCAACGGGGTGTGAAAGTTCATGCCTGTCTGGGCAACCATGACATCCGGACTGCCAATGGAGAACCCCAAATTCGCTATCCCGGCTTTAATATGCAGGGACGATACTACACCTTTCGTCGCGGGACAGTCCAGTTTTTTGCCCTGGATACTAACCCGAATGCCGATTGGCACAATCAACTTCCCTGGTTAGAACAGGAATTGCGTCAGAGTCAGGCTCCGTGGAAGGTTGTATTTGGGCATCATCCCCTCTATTCCTCGGGCAGGTATGGCTCCAATTCAGCCTTGATCGATGCCTTAACGCCCCTGTTCAAAACCTATCGCGTCCAACTCTATATCAATGGACATGAACATAGTTATGAACGCACTGAAGCCATTGATGGCACAACATATTTGATTGTGGGGAATGCTGGAGCCGCCTTACGGTCTGTGGGACGATCGCCCTGGACAGAACGGGCAGCATCACGATATGGATTTACAGTGCTGGAAGTATATCCCGATTTCATCGAAGTGACGGCTGTGGGGACGGATGAGCAACTGTTCGATCGCGGCAGTATTGACCTGTAGACTTGCCTCATCCAGTCTTGCTGCTCAGCGGGTTCTGCAACCCAGATTCTTTGCCGAAATAATCATAGATGTGTCACATTAATTTTTAGTATCGTCCCGAGATCTGCCATGTCCTTCTCCACTGTGCCATCTTCAACCGGCAATTCCTCCCCTTCCATGCTGAAAGTGTTGGCATCTCGCGATCAATATCGGGCTTGCCATATTCGCTTACCCGGTGATGATCACCGCATGGCAGCGGTTTTGGTCGAGGGCAAATTCTATAGCCTACTGAAAATTGTCAAAGAACCACAGAAGGCGCTGAAAATTTGTAATTTGATGATTGCCAAAGGTCGGCAGCTTGTTGTTACTAAAACCACCAAAGGAGTCGCGATCTGGATGTATGAACCCGATGCGATCGTGGACTCCCGCACCCAGAAGCATTTACAAGCCCCGCGATCGGCGGCGACGGAATTACGCAGTGACAGTTTTGTGCCTCCAGGTCAATATCAAACTTGCTATATTCGGGTGGCAGATCTCGACGATCGCCTAGAGGCGATCCATTACAATGGTCGGTACTATAGTCTGTTCAAAATCACGGAAACTCGCCAACACGCTCTGGAACTTGGGAGCAAACTGCAACGCCGAGGGGATGCAGCGGTGATGACTCAAACCAGTCAGAGGTATTGCCTTTGGGTATGGGAACCAGATGCCCGTCCAGTGGTATAGCGATATGATTGCTGTTCCAGCATCACTGGGAAGATTGAGAGGTTTCTAATGCCTGACCACAGGCTTTGCAGAAGTGGGCATCGGCATCATGGAACGCTAAACCACATTGAGTACAGGTAATTTCTACCTGGTTTGCCGTTTTTACCAGCCGTTTGATCAGATCACCTAACTGCCAGGGAATTAAGGCAATTCCCGTCAGGATCATCAAAATCGTCAGCAGTCGTCCAGCCTGCGAGATTGGTGTCACATCCCCAAACCCAACAGTGGTCATGGTGGCAACCGAAAAGTAGACCGCATCCAGAAACGTGCCAAAAACGGCGGCATTTTTAGGGTGTTCGACCTGATAAATCAGTCCCGAAAACACAAAGATGATGATAAATAGGGTAAGTAAAATCCGAGCAACGATCGCGCTATCTTCGCGGCTGACATAACCGACAATCGTTTTACCTTCAATAAACCGCAGTAGGCGGAGAATCCGAAACCAGCGAAATACTCGAATAAACGTGGTATCTAATGCCCCAATGAAAAAGGGCAACACTGCCAGCAAATCAATAATTGAATATAAGCTAACCAGATGACGCAGTTTGTGGTCAGCACACCAGAGTCGGAGGAGATATTCGATCGCAAATACGCACAGAATCGCTTGATTGATCCAGTCGAGCGTCAGGCGAATTGAGTCGGGTAAACTGTAGGTTTGGGCAACAAAAATAGCGGAGGATAGTAAGACTAACCCAGTGATGGTAATATCAACTGCCCTACCTCGCGGCGTATCAATATCGTTCAGATAAAACCCAATCTTCTCTCGCAGTTGCATGAGTCGATTAACGTCCCAATTTGTTGGGGATCCCTTCACACCCACCGGGAATCGTGCGTCGGGTTTTAGCACCACCCCAGGCACAGCAGTAATACCGTTGTTCATCCGAGAGTTGCAAGACTCCGGTAAAGTCTGCGCCTTCGATCACGGCTCCCGTGTGGATGCCACGCTGATAATCTGGTAGTTCAGTCCGGCTGCGGGGGGTAGCATCCTGAGCTTTGCCATAGAAGAACTTGGCTCCATTTAAATCAGCTCCCCGCAAAGTGACATCACACAGAATTGTGCGAACTAAATTGGCTTTAACCAAATCACACCGACTCAGATCGGCTCGGATTAGATTAGCATCACTTAAGTCTGTCCACCGCAGATCCGTACCCGACAGGTCAGCCCCTGCCAACATCACGCCCAAATCAATCACCCGCACCCCATACAGCCGATCCTCCGCATAGCCACCTGTGCCATCAAAAATTGCCCGTCCTAACCGCCGATCGCGCTTGAGGGGACTTAATAACCGAGCCCGACTGAGGAACCGGATAATCTTGGCTTTGCCCCCCGCATCTACACTGCTCATAATGGCAGCCGTTCGGGCTTCCGCGATCGCCCGTTCCTGGGGCCAGTCCTCCAGCAGTCCCTCTTCATCCAGTACCAGGTCAGACACTCCCTGGAAGTAGGTATCGATCGTTTGTTGTTGAGTAATCGTATTTTGTTGAATCGTCAGATCTTTGGAGATCACGTATTGTCTCCAGGCAATATAGACGGCGAGAACAGCGATCAAAATTTGTCCCAGGGCACCCAGAACATCCCCCAACGCTCCCACCACATCCCAATCGAGTGGGCCTAGTGTTCGTCCCAGCCAGCTATAAAACCCCAGGAATCTGAGTAAGCCTAAGGCTGCCAGCAGACCACACGTGCTGCCTAAGAGAATGCCGCGTTCCTGGATAGGAATGGTTTCTAGCACCTGCCGAAAGGGTAGCCAGAGCAATTGTAAGGAGATCAGCAGTGCCACGATCGACCCAGCCAGCCCCAGCCAAGCATTATTGAGCACCAGTCCGACCACCATAATCCCGATCGCAACCAGCAGGATGAGGGATTGGGGAGACTGATTCGCCGTCGATCGAGCCAAATCACTGTTCGGTGACAAAGCTTGCCGCAACAAGCGACTTTGCAAGCGGGAAACCGTTTTTTCCGATGTTAGAACCGATGCCTCGGCGAGGCGGGATGCCAACGATGGCGATCGGGATTGTCCATTTCCATCGTTACTCGTCAGGTCGTTTCCTGGGACAACAGGGTCAGCCGCTTGATGTGCTGCCGCCGATTCTGGAGAACCTGGCTCCGGCGAGTTAGGGTTTGCAGCCATGCGTGTTTGATCAGGCAAATGGTTGAGTGTATGCCCTATCTTAGCCTTTCAACGGATTTCTCTTCCCCCAAGTTGACCACAGGTTCCCCTGTCTGACCCAATACCATCGAGTCATGCCCCACTGGGACAGATGGTGTATATAAATTTTCTTATAAGAAAAATTTTGCTCACGTAGCTTCTAGTTAATCTGGGCACTATAGAGATATCTATTTAGAAATTTCTTAGAAGTTTCACTGAATTTTCTATTTCAGCAACTTTACGGAGCTGGAGGCGATCGTTCTTGAACTGGAATTTTATTGGTGGCTAATCAGCAAACTATCTACGATCGACTGGAGTTCATTTGGCGTGTCCTGCTCAGGACAACAGGCTAGAGAGATATGCTAGAGCTTTTGCAAATCCTGTTTAATTCGGATGCATTTATTCCCCATGGACATTGCTACCTGTGGAAGCCCGGTTTAGTTGGGCTGCATTTGTTAGCGGATAGCCTGATCGCCCTGGCTTACTTTTCGATTCCGCTCAGCCTGCTCTATTTCATCCATAAACGTCGTGATGTTCCTTTTAACGGCATACTTCTGTTATTTAGTAGCTTTATTATTAGTTGTGGCATCACCCATGTCTTGGAAATTTGGACGCTTTGGCATCCTACCTATTGGCTATCGGGATTAAGCAAAGCCGTTACAGCATTCGTGTCTGTGTATACGGCGATCGCATTGGTATCATTAATTCCTCACGCTCTGGTGCTACCTGGTTTAGCTGTTACAAATCAAGTCCTGGAAGCGGAAATTGCGGAACGGCGAAAAACTGAAGCAGCGTTACGGGAGAGTGAAGCCCGGTTTCAGGCATTTATGGACAATAGCCCCACAGCATCCTGGATTACTAATGAGATGGGGCAACTGGTTTATATCAGCCAGACCTACTCCCAGGTGTTTCAAATTCCGGCGGATTATGTGCCCCAAAAAACGGATGTCACGCTTTATCCCAGCGACCTGAGGCAACAATATCTGCAAAATATTCAACAGGTGGTGCAAAGTCGGTCAGTCCTAAAAGCGATCGAGTTAGCCCCAACTCAAGCTGGCACGATCGGGCAATTTTTGGTTTACAAGTTTCCGATCGAGACGTTATCTGGACAGTGTTTAGTCGGGGGAGTCGCGATCGATATTACGGAGCAAGTTCGAGCCGAACAGGCGCTTCACGAATTAAATCAAGACCTGGAAGCCCGCATTGAACAGCGCACGATCGCCCTACAGGAGAGCCAAGCCCAACTACTAGCCATTACCAGTCTGCAACAGGCAATTCTCGATGGTACGGATTACTCAATTATCTCGACTGATCCGAACGGCACCATTCAGACCTTTAATGCGGCGGCTCAAAAAATGTTGGGGTATACCGCCGATGAAGTGATTGGTCAAATCACGCCGGAGCGCATCCATGATTCCCAGGAAGTGGAGCAACGGGCAGATCTACTGTCCGCCGAGTTAAATACAACCATTCCACCAGGCTTTGAGGTGTTTGTGGCTCAAGCTCAGCGAGGGATCACCAGCGAGGCAGAATGGACATATATCCGCAAGGATGGTTCTCGGTTTCCGGTGTTGCTATCTGTAACCGCATTACGCGATGCCACAGCCCAAATTATTGGGTTTCTCGGGATTGCCAAAGACATTACTCGCCAAAAACAGCTAGAAGCCCAAGCCCGCAAGAATGCTGCCCACCTGTTGGCGGCTCAACGCATTGCCCATCTTGGGAGTTGGGAGTTTGATCTACAGACTCAAGAAGTGCTCTGGTCAGAAGAAGTGTTTCGCCTGTTCGGACGAGATTTAGCCGCAGGCAATCCCACATTTGCCGAGGTACAACAAGCCGTTCACCCGGACGATCGCCATCACTATGACCAAGCCGTTCATGCCGCCGTTGCCAGCCAACAATCCTATGAGATTGAGTTTCGGGTTTACCACTCTGATGGGACGTTACGTTACTTACAGGGGCGGGGTGAACCGGTGTTGAACTCCCAAGGACAATTAGTGCGTCTGGTCGGAACCATTTTAGATATCACCGATCGCAAACAGAAAGAAGCCCAACTCCGGCACACAAATGAACAATTGGCGCAAACCAATATGGAATTAGCCCGAGCCACCCGGATGAAGGATGAGTTTTTAGCCAACATGAGTCATGAACTCCGGACACCGCTCAACGCCATTTTGGGATTATCAGAAGGGCTTCAGGATCAGGTATTCGGTAATCTAAATGCCAAGCAAATTAAAGCCTTAGGCACGATCGAGCGGAGTGGACGACATCTACTAGAACTGATTAACGACATCTTAGATCTAGCCAAAATTGAATCCGGCAAACTGGAATTACAACTGAGTCCCGTGTCGGTTAAGAGCCTATGTGATGCCAGCCTGATGTTTGTCAAAGAGTTGGCACTGAAGAAAAACATTCAAATCACCACCCAAATTCCTGATGATCTCCATGCTGTTCAGGCAGACGATCGGCGCTTACGCCAGGTTCTCATCAACCTCCTCAGCAACGCCGTCAAATTCACACCCGATTCCGGTTCTATCCGATTAGCAGTTCATCTCGAACCATTTGACTCCCCCTCTTCCCCAGCCTCCTCATCTTCCCCCTGTCTCTTATACACATCT